>JBBPIR010000006.1 GCA_038040195.1 Chloroflexota bacterium
CCTCCTGGCCCTGGCCAAGGGGCGCCGCGACCTGGCCTTGTTGCTCGCGGTGGGCACCTTGGCCTTCCCGATGGAATGGGCGCTCAAGTTTTTCGTTGCCATCCCGCCGATTACCCTGCCCGAACTGGTGGCGGGCATGTTCAACGTCAATGGGGTGGGGCTGGATGACATCGCGGTCTTCCCGGCCGGCCACGCCCTGCGCGCCACCGTGTTCTACGGCCTGGTCGCGTTCTGCATAGCCCGCCTGTCCTCGGATCGGCGGCAGGGCCTGATCGCTTACGGCGTGGCGCTGGTCCTAATCGTGGCCATCGGCCTGGTCCGGATCTACCTCAATCTCCATTACCCCCTTGATGTGCTGGGCGGATGGATCGCGGGCGCAGCGCTCGTGTCGGTGCTGGTGGCCGTCCACATCCTGGGGGTCGACGAGCGGATGCGTGCCACCATGCGGCAGCGCCTCGTGGCCGGGACCTAGCCTGCGGCGTGCTGGAGTTCATCGACCAGCAGGTCATCCCGTTCTTCCTGGCCCTCTACGACGACATCGGCTACGTAGGCGTGGCGGTGGGCGTCGGGCTCGAGACGTTCGTCCCCATCCTCCCATCCGAGGTCATCGTCCCCATGGCGGGCTGGAAAATCGCCCAGTCGGGAGCCGATCCCGCGGTCGTCGAGTGGCTGACCGCGCAACCCTGGACCTTCATCGGCGTCATGGTCGCGGCCACCATCGGGGCAGCCGCCGGCTCTCTGGCGGGGTACCTGATCGGAGCCTGGGGCGGCCGACCACTTCTGGACCGATACGGACGCTATGTCCACATCCACCCCGACGACCTGGACCGCGCGGACGCCTGGTTCGCCCGCTACGGCGGCTGGGCCGTCTTCCTTGCCCGCTTCGTCCCGCTCCTGCGGGCGTTGATCAACTATCCCGCTGGGGTGGCCCGCATGCCCATCGGGCGCTTCCTGCTGTTCTCGATCCTGGGCTCCATCCCGTGGAACCTGGCCCTCGTCACCGCGGGGTGGGTGCTGGGCGAGAACTACGAGGCGCTGTACGAAGCCATTCGGCCGTTCGAGATCCTGATCTACGTCGTGGTGGTGCTCGGTGTCGCCTTCATCCTCATTCGCTGGGCCCGAGGCAGGAGCGCGCCGCAGCAGGTTTGACCGGCCGTCGGGGGCGTGGCAGCATCGGGTTGCAACTGAACGAATCCATCGCCTTCGGGGCGGGGTGAAACCCCCCACCGGCGGTCGGTCCGGTGAACGGACCAGCCCGCGAACCCCGTGAGGCCGGCGGCCGCGGAGAGGCTGCCGGGGCACCTCGCGGGGCCGACCTGACCCCGGCGCCAGCCGGGCAGACAGGGCCGACGGTGACAGTCCGGATGGGAGAGGGCGAGCACGAGGCGTTCCTCCGACGACCCGCGGACCGATCGGCGCTGCGCGCCGGGCTGGGATCGCGTTTCGGTCGAAGGCGCCGCGGCTGCCACGTCCCCGTCGCGCGATGGCGCATGGGAGACCGATGGAGCATACGAGCCAACCAGGGCCGGCGATCACGATCGAGGACCTGACGGTCCGCTTCCCCATGCCCTCGGGGACCCTCACCGCGCTAGACGGTCTGAGCGGATCGGTCGCTCCCGGCGAACTGGTGGCCGTGATCGGTCCGAACGGGTGCGGGAAGAGCACCCTCCTGCGGGCGATTGCCGGCTTGCTGGCACCCAGCGCGGGACGCATCGGTCTTAGGCCCGAAGGATCACCTCCGCATGCCGGAGATGGGCGCACAGGCCTCGTGTTCCAGCAGCCCCGGTTGTTGGGCTGGCGCTCCGCGCTAGACAACGTTGCCCTGCCCCTGGAATTGAGAGGGACGCCGCGTCCCGAGCGGCATCAGGCCGCCGAACGCGCGCTGGCCCAGGTCGGCCTGGCCGACGACGGCGTCAGCGCCCTGCGACCCCGAGAGCTTTCGGGCGGCATGCAGCAGAGGGTCGCCCTCGCCCGATCGTTGGTCACCGACCCGCCGGTCCTGCTGCTGGACGAGCCGTTCAGCGCCCTGGATGCGCTGACCCGTGACGCGTTTGACGTTCAGCTGGAGGCCCTGTGGCTGGCCCGGCGGCGGACGGTGGTCCTGGTCACTCACTCGGTGGGCGAGGCCATCGGGCTGGCGGACCGCATCTGGGTCATGACCCCGCGACCGGGACGCATCGCGGCCGACATCCGCGTACCGCTCGCGCGCCCCCGGCCGCCCGGGCTGACCGGAGATCCGGGCATGGCCGCTGTCGAGTCCCAGGTCCGCCAGGCGTTGGCCGCCGCCCACGCCCCCGAGCTCGAGGGCTGGGCCGAGCCGGGTCAGGAGGCCGCGGCATGACCATCCTCCGCCGGCTGGGTTTCATCGCCCTGAGTGCCGGCGCATTCCTCGCGGCCTGGAAGGTCATCGTCCTCATCGGCGGCTACCCCGAGTACATCCTGCCCGCCCCCGAGGTAGTCGCGGCCCGCGCGGCCGAGGCCATCCAGAACGGGACGCTCCAACCCCACCTGGCGGCCACCGTGGAGGAGAGCGTCATCGGTTTCTTGGTCGGCGCCCTGGTGGCGGTCGTGGTCGGCATCCTGCTGGCCAAGAGCTTGACCGCGGAGCGCGTGCTTTCACCGTACCTGGTCGCTGCCCAGGCCATCCCAATCCTCGCCCTGGCGCCCCTCATCGACATCTGGTTCGGCGGCGGGCTAACCGCACGAGTTGTGATCTGTGCTCTGATCGTGTTCTTCCCGATTGCCATCGCGACCATGGTCGGCATCCGGTCCACCGACCCGCTTCTGGTCGAGATGGCCCGCGCCTACGGTGCCCGCCCTCTGCAGGTCACTCGTCTCTTGGAGCTGCCTTCGGCGCTGCCCGTCCTCTTCGGTGGGCTCCGGGTGGGCGTGACCCTGGCCGTCATCGGCGCCGTGGTGGCCGAATGGGCCGGCGCCAGCATCGGTCTGGGCGTCCTCATCAACATCGCCGACCAGGGCCTGTTCGACACCCCATTGATGTTCGTGGCCCTGGCCAGCCTGGCCGTACTGGGCCTTGCCTTCTATGGCGCGGTGCTCATGGCCGAGCGCGTGCTGATCCCCCGATGAACGCCGAAAGGAAACCGATGCGGACCCGTGCCCTTCCCCTGGCCGTCGCGCTGACCTTGACCGTTGCGGCCTGCAACCCAACCGCGTCAGTCAGCCCAAGTGCAAGTTTCGATCCCGCTGCCTCCGCGACCCCGTCTCGCGAGCTCCGCCAGGTGCGGCTCCTGCTCGGCTTCCGCCCCGACGTCCAGTTCGCGCCGTTCTACCTGGCCCAGCAGGAGGGCTACTACGCCGATGCCGGGTTGGAGGTGACTATCGAGCACGCCGGTGGCGGCGAGCTCATCCGCCTCGTGGCCGACGGCCAGGCCGAGTTCGGGGTCGCCGATGCCACCGATGTCATGATCGCCCGGACCAGCGGGATTCCGGTGACGTACGTGTCGTCCCTGTTCCAGTCGTTTCCGGTGGCCCTGATTCGCCTAACCGGCTCGGTGTCGACGGACCCGGCCGAACTGGCCGGGATGACCATTGGCACTCCTGGCCGATTCGGGTCGTCGTGGCACGCCCTGTTGGCGCTGCTCGACGCTGGCGGCCTGACCGCGGACGACGTGACCATCCGGGAATATCCGCAGTTCAACCAGGTCGAGGGCTTCTTGGCCGGGGACGTCGACCTCATCACGGGCTTCCGGAACAACGAGCCCATCCGGCTGGCCGCGGAAGGGTTTGCGACCGATCTGCTGACGATTGACGAGGTCGCCCCACTCCCCGGTCCCGGGGTGGTGGTCGGCGACGAGCTCCTCGCCGACGATCAGGCGCTGGTCGAGGCTTTCGCATCGGCGACGGCCGCCGCCCAAGCGGCCGTGGTGCATGAGCCCGCCGCTGGCCTCGCCGCCGCCGCGACGGCCGTTCCGACTCTCTGGGAGGACATGGACACGGCCCGGTCGGTCCTGCTCGCGACCATTGACCTGTGGGAGGGGGACGGCGCGCTGCCGATGGGCGCGATTGACCAGGACCTGTGGGAGTCTGGTTTCGCCACCATGGTCGGCCTTGGCTTCATCGATGGCTCGGTCGCGCCGGACGAAATGTACTGGCCTGCGATTCGCCTCGACTGACGACGCCTCGGTTACTCAGCCGCCGATGAGGAACACGAGGCCGGCCACGATCAGGACGACCTCGATGATGGCCACGAAGACGCGCTCTGGCAGGCGGTCCACGATCCGCTTGCCGATCACGGAGCCGGCAATCATGGCCGGAGCCATCACCAGCCCGATCCCGACGGTGGCGGCCGTCAGGAGCGCGGCGGTCCCGTACGCGACCAGCTTGGCAACGTGCATGACCACGGTGGCCGCTGCCTCGGTGCCGATGTAGGCGCTCTTCACCAGCCCGGCGCGAAGGAAGAACGGCGCCATGATCGGCCCGACGGAACCGACCAGGGCCGACGCAAAGGCAAACCCCGCACCGATGACCGTGAAGGTCCGCGCGCCGAGCACGCCGCCCGGTTGGGGTCCGAGGCGGCGCCAGGCCACCGAGATCAACAGGAACGCACCGATGAGCCGCGTCAGGGCGTCCAATGGCGCAGCGGCGAACAGGAAACCGCCGATCAACGCGGCCGGGATACCACCCAGCGCGAACCAGCCCACGATCCGTCGATCGACGGCATCGCGGTTGATGACCACCCGCGATCCGTTGCCCACCAGCTGGGCGATGGTCAGGATGGGGATCGCGTCCCGCGGGCCGAAGAGGGCGACCAGGACGGGGAGCAGGATGGCTGCCCCGCCGAAACCGGCCACGGCGGCCAGCGTGCTGGCCGCCAGCGCGGCAACGGTCAGCAGCGCCAGCTCGAGGAGCAGCTCGGTCATGAGCCGGCCCCCGGCATCGGTCAGTCCGTGGCGATCTTGGTGACCAGGCGGACCGCCCCTTCGGCAGCGGTGACGACCTGGTCGAGCAGCATCATCGTGGTCACCGGTCCCACACCACCGGGAACCGGGGTGATGGCCGCGACCAAGGGCTGGACCCGCTCGAAGTCGACGTCGCCCACGACACCGGCCGCGGTGACGTTGATCCCGCAGTCCACAACCACAGCCGTCGGATTGACGAATTCGGGACCGATGAGTGCCGGCACCCCGGCAGCCACCACGAGGATCTCCGCCTCTCGCGTCGCGCGCGCCAGGTCCGCTGTTCCGCTGTGGGCCACCGCCACGTTCGCGCCCTGGGCGGCAAGAAGTGCCGCGGTCGGCTGCCCTACCACCCGCGAACGTCCGACGACAACGGTCGGGCGTCCGGCCACCGGGATCCGGTAGTGGTTCAGGATTTCCATCACCGCCACCGCGGTCGCCGGCATGAAGGCGGGCTCACCACGGGCCAGTTGCCTCGCGCTGACCGGACTCGCGCCGTCCACGTCCTTGGCGGGATCAACCAGCTGACCGACCGCTTCGGGGTCCAAGTGGGCGGGGATGGGGTAGATGACGACGATGCCGGCCACGGTCGGGTCCTGGTTCAGCGCCTCGAGGGCGGCAGCGGCATCGTTCATGGTGGCGTGATCCGGCAGCCGAACGTCCCTGGGCGCGATGCCGATCGATCCGGCCGAGCGCGCGAGGCTCTGGGCGTACGAGACCTCGGGGCCCGCGTCCGCAAACCGGAGGATGGCGAGACCTGGCATGCCCGCCTGCGCGGTCAGCGAAGTCACGCGGGTGGCGAGATCTCGGCGGTGGAGATCGGCAATCGAGCGACCATCGAGGATGCGGCCGCTCACACGCTCATCCTCTGGCTGACGGCCGCCAGGGTCTCGGCCTCGCGTTTGGTGACGATGGATTCGAGTTCGGCCAGCCGAACCGCGGCTTCGGCCCGCAACGGGTGAGCGTCTGGAAGCGATGGGAGGTTGATCCTCACGTTGAGGGCGGCTCCGCGCGCCGCGGCCGCGGCCAGCAGCGCCGCCGCCCCGGCGTCGCTGACCGCGTTGCGATTGCCGATGGACGCGATGCTGGCGGCCAGGTCCAGGACCTTGGCCGCAAGCCGGGCCACCCTCAGTGGGATCTCCGTGGCGGCCACCGACGCCTCGCCGATGGCGGTCTTTCGAGCTGCTCGTTCCTGGTCATTGTCACGCGGCAAACGCCGCGCCGTGACCACGGCCAGGTAAGCGGCGGCGTCCTCTTCGGCCGCGGCGAGCAGCGAGACGCGGAGCTCGCCGGCAGCGGCACCGATCTGGCGCGCGACCGGGTCGACCTCCTCGTACTCAGGCTTGCCGAGCGTGAGCTCGCAGACCATTTCGACCAGGGCGGCACCCAGGGCACCCGCCAGGGCGCTGGCGCTGCCGCCGCCGGGCACCGGGGCGCGCGACGCCAACCGCTCGGTGAGGTCGCGGACGGTCAGTTCAGCGATTGGCGGGCTGCTCATGGGCAGCCGATTGTACGGGGAGCGGAGAAGGAGCCCGGCAGGCCCGCGGGAGAGGGACGCGGCGCCCGCCGAGCTGTGCGATGAGCCCCCGAGGCGCTGTCAGGCCGCGGGGTCCAGAGCGTCGACGAACCAGCGGCGGCGCCACGCGTCGAAGACCAGCTCCAGCGACTCCCCGGATTCGACCTCCACCACCAGCATCAGGCGTGGGGAGCTCCCCGCTGGATACGCCGCACGCTCGTCACGGACCGTGGCCAGGCGTGCCACGCGCAGCTCCCGGTCACCGAACCGGATGCGGGTGGGTCGGACGTAGCGTGCATCCCAGGCGACCGACGCCGGGACGGGGGTAATGGAGACGAGTGCCATACCCGGAGAATACGAACAGATGTTCTAGTTGTCAAGACTCCGGTGGGCGCTCGCTGAACCGGCGTTCGGGCGCCTCGCGCAGTAGTCGGGCCCGAATGATGGCACGGTCGCCGAACTTGTCGCGGACCGCGTCGGTGGCCTCCGCCAGCCGCTGAACACGCAGGCCGTCATCGAACAGGGTCAGCTGCTGGGCGTCGACCAGCGAGATGGCGGTGATGCCGATCAATCGCACCGCGCGGCCGGGCTGCAGGGTGCGGTCGAGGAGGCGTTGGATGACGCTCAGCAGGACCTGGGCGTCCGTGGTCGGGTGCGGCAGCGTCGCCTGCCTCGTCAACGTTTCGAAGCCCTCGTACCGAAGCTTGAGCTGTACGCCACCCGCCGCCATCTGGTGGCGCCGCAGGCGCCCCGCCACCGACTCCGACAGCCATAGGAGAGTCCCGTCCAGTCCGGTCCGCTCGGTGATGTCGGTGTTGAACGTGTGCTCATGACCGATGGACTTCGGCGCATGGCCCGGCACCACCGGCGACGGATCAATGCCGCGCGCGCGATGGCCGAGGTCCACTCCGTGGCGGCCGAATCGCCGACGCAGAGTCTCCTCGGGCACCGCCGCCAGCTGACCGATTGTCCCTACCCCGTAGTCCGCGAGCGCCTGGCGAACACGGGGACCCACGCCCCACAGGCGGGACACGGGCAATGGGGCCAGGAACGCGGCCTCGTCGCCAGGCTCGACCACCACCAGCGCATCGGGCTTGCGCAAGTCCGAGGCCACCTTGGCCACGAGCTTGTTGGTGGCCACCCCGACGCTGACCACCAGGCCTACCTCGGCGCGAACCCGATCCTTGATGGCCTGCCCGATTGTTCGCCCATCCCCCGCAGGGGCCCCGGTGACGTCGAGGAACGCCTCGTCCAGGCTGATGGGCTCGACCAGCGGCGTGAACCCGTCGAAGATGCGCATGACCTGGAGGCTGACTTCCGCGTAGCGCTCGAAGCGGCCGGGCAGGAAGACGCCTTGCGGACAGAGCCGCGCTGCCGTCCGCAGGGGCATGGCGGAATGGACCCCGAAGCGGCGCGCCTCGTACGACGCGGCGCTGACCACGCCCCGGTCGTCGGGCCGGCCGCCCACGATCACCGGCAGACCCCGCAGCGACGGGTTGTCGAGCACCTCCACCGAGGCGTAGTACGCGTCGAGGTCGGCATGGATGATCGTGCGCATCGGGCGGGCCATGGGTCCCACCAGCCTAGCGGCGGCACGGGCGCCGCCAAGGGTCAGTTGATCAAAGCTTGCGGATGACTCCGACCACCTTGCCCTGGATCTGGAGCTCGGTGGCGTAGATGGGTTCCATCTCCGGGTTGGCGGGCTGGAGGCGGATGCGCCCCTCCTCGCGGTAGAAGCGCTTCAGGGTGACGCCGTTGTCCTCCAGCAGGGCGACCACGATGTCCCCGTCGCGGGCCGTGGCCTGGGGTTGAACCACGACGTAGTCACCGTCGTCGATGAGCGCGTCGACCATGCTTCGCCCGCGCACGCGCAGGACGTACGAGTCGTCCCGGGCCTGGAGCGAGCTCGGGACCTCGAGCGTCTGGCTGGGGTCCTGGTAGGCCTCGATGGGCTGGCCGGCCGCGATCTCGCCGATCACCGGGAGGCGCAGGACATCACGCTCCATGGGCATCCGGAAGGGAGTTACCGCGCCTCGCACCGGCCGCGCGGGAGGCGTCATGCCTTCCGCGGTGGCAGTCAGGCGCAGGGCACGCGACGAGCGGCTGCCACGTTCCAGCTGCCCGGAGCGTTCGAGGGCCACGAGGTGATGGTGGACGGCTGAGGTGGAGGCAAGGCCAACAGCGTCCGCGATCTCGCGGACCGAGGGCGGGTAGCCGCGCTCGACCACCGTACGGGCGATGTATTCCACGATGCGCTGTCGGCGCTCGGCGTCGTGCCGGGTCACGAGACGCACCCTAGCAGAACACCTGTTCTATTGTCAATCGCTTGGTATCATCCCGGCCCACCTGATCTCATCGGACTGACCGGAGGCCAAACTCGAGTGCTGCGTCCCGGCCGGTGGCGCTATCTGCGCACCGCCAAGGTCCTCCTCCAGCTGCCAACCTACGCTCGCTTGGTGTGGGGACTGGCCCGAGATCCCCGAACTCCGCTCGGCCTCAAAGCGCTGCTCATCGCGGCGCTGGTCTACGTCGTGGTGCCCATCGACCTCATTCCCGACGTCGTCCCCATCCTCGGCGCCGCCGACGATCTGACCGTCCTCCTCCTCGTCCTGGACCTGTTCATCAGCAATGCGCCGGCGGCGGTCCGAGAAGAGCACCTGGCCCGAGCTGCCGCCGGGCAGGCGATGCTGGACGCCGACCTGGCTCGACTCCGCTTGCTGCTCGGGGACCGCTACGATCGAATTCGGGACACGTTGCCCCAGCTCCTGGGTCGGTATGGTGGGCTTCGGGACTCGACTGAGGTCAAACGTCAGATCGGGAAGTGGCGCGCTGCCCGTGCCAAGACCCCGGTGGAGGTGGAATGAAGGTCATCCTGAAGCGCGACGTGAAGGGCCTGGGCCGCGAAGGCGACCTGAAGGACGTGAAGGACGGGTACGCCCGCAACCACCTCATCCCCACCGGAGCGGCCGTCCTCGCCGACCTGGGCGCCGTCCGCAATTGGGAGCGCCACCGCGAGCAGCGGGACGAGCGCGACCGGTCCCTGCGCGCTGACGGCGAGGCCATCGCCGCGCGCCTCGGGGAGCTGACGCTCCAGATCGGCGTCAAGGCCGGCGAACGAGACCGGCTGTTCGGCTCGGTGACGACGCGCGACGTCGCCGATCGCCTGCGCAAGGAGGGGATCGAGATCGATCGGCATGACATCCACCTTGGCGAGCCGATCAAGACCGTGGGCGAGCACGTGGTGAGCGTCCACCTGATGCCGGGCCTCGAGGCCCAGGTCCGGGTCGAGGTCGTCGCCGAGCACTGAGGGACAGCGACCGCGCGACAGCGTAGGTGTCGCGACGGGGGGCGACCATCTATGCACCTTGTCCACATCGAATCCCCGTCCGGAACTGGGGCCTGTGGCTAAGCCTGTGGTTAAAGCCCTACCCAAGTGCCGGTCGCGCTCCTAGGGTCAGGCCCACGCCATCATGAGCATTGACCGAGTCGCCCCCCAGGCGGTCGAGGCCGAGCAGAGCGTGCTCGGCTCGATCCTGATCGATCCCGAGGCCATCCTCAAGGTCGCTGACTTCCTGCACTCCGGCGATTTTTATCGCCCCCAGCACGCGGACATCTACGAGGCCATGCTGGCTCTCCACAACCAGCGGGAGCCGATCGACCTCGTCACCCTGGGCGACGAACTGACCCGGCACGAGAAGTTGGACGGGGTCGGTGGGCCCGCCTACCTGGCGACCCTGATGAACGCGGTTCCGACAGCGGTGCACGTGGAGCACTACGGCCGGATCGTCGAGCAGAAGGCGGTTCTCCGGAACCTGATCGCGGCCGCCGGGCGGATCGCGGCGGTGGGGTACGAGGAAGCCCATGACACGGCGGCCGCCATCGACCGGGCCGAGGGCATCCTGTTCGAGATCAGCCAGCGCCGGACGGTCGCCGGGTTCGAGACCCTGGCCACGCTCCTCGGTGAGGCGTATGACCGGCTCGAGTATCTCCACGAACACCGAGGCCAGATCCTCGGCATCCCGACCGGGCTGGCCGGGCTCGACACGCTCCTCGGCGGGTTCCAGCCGTCGGACCTCATCATTCTGGCCGCGCGCCCCAGCGTGGGAAAGACGAGCCTGGCCCTTAACGTGGCCCTCCATGCGGCCGTCCACGAGCAGAAACGGGTCGCCATCTTCTCGCTCGAGATGAGCCGCGAACAACTCGCGCTCCGGCTCTTGTCCTCGGAGACCGGGATCAATCCGCGCCCGCTCCAGACCGGGTTCATGGAGGAGACGGACTGGTCGAAGATTGCCAAGGTCATGAACGACATGGCCAGCGCCAGGATGTGGGTCGACGATTCGCCCACCCTGTCCGTCATGGAGCTGCGCACAAAGGCCCGACGGCTGGAGGTCGAGCAGCAAGGGCTGGACCTGGTCATCGTCGACTACCTGCAGCTCATGCAGGCCTCGACCCCTACCCGGGAGCCGAATCGGGTCCAGGAGGTGAGTGAGATCAGCCGCGGCCTGAAGAACCTGGCCCGCGAGCTCAAGGTCCCGGTGCTGGCCCTGTCGCAGCTGTCCCGCAACGTCGAGCAACGCGGGAGTGCCGAGCCGCGACTCTCGGACCTGCGTGAATCCGGATCGCTGGAGCAGGACGCGGACGTCGTCATCTTTCTGTATCGGGCCGAGGGCGAACCCATCACCGACGCCGACCTGGAGCTGGTAAAAGCCAAGATCGCCAAGCATCGCAACGGGCCGATTGGCGAAGTGCCGCTCCAGTTCCGGCGCACGCACACCCGCTTCTACGGGGTCGCGGCGCGGGATGAGGTGGAGGTCACCGCCTACTAGAGGGTTCCCGACGCTTGACCTGCGTGGCATCATCGGCGGCTGGTAGGTCCGGAACACCAGCTCATCCCAGGTCGCGATCCACGGCCCGAGGAGCCGGAGAACCGAGGGCCGGGCGACCACGACACGGAGGAGAGGGCAGGTGTTGACCGACAAGACCATTACGTGCCGCGACTGCGGGATGGACTTCGTCTTCTCGGCCGGGGAGCAGCAGTTCTACCAGGAGAAGGGGCTTGCGCATGAGCCCCAGCGCTGCTCGAGCTGCCGCGCGGTTGCCAAGCAGAACCGCGAGCTGGGCATCGGCACGGGGGGCGGGGCCCGCGAAATGCACGCCGCGGTGTGCGCGGAGTGTGGGGGGCAGGCCCTTGTGCCGTTCCTCCCGCGCAACGACCGCCCGGTCTATTGCAGCAGCTGCTTCGACAAGGTTCGCGCCCGATCCTGAGCCTGGCCTGATCGGGCCCGGCGCCGCCTATACTGCGGGCCCACATGGAGTCCGGCACCTTGCTTCGCCCACCGACTGAGGTCGGTGGGCGCCTGCGTCGGGCGTACGGCTTCGAGGAGATCTCGCTGGTCCCCGGCGCGGTCACGGTGGAGCCGGCCGAGGTCGACACCGTGGTGGAGATCGGCCCGCTGCGCCTCGAGATCCCGTTCCTGGCTGCCGCCATGGATGCGGTCAGCGACCCGGACATGGCGGTGCGGATGCATCGGCTGGGCGGGCTGGCGGTCGTCAACCTGGACGGCCTGTACTCCCGGTATCCGGACGCCGGGCCGATCATCGAGCAGGTGGTTGAAGCCCCGGATGCGGTCGCCGCGGCGCGGGTCCTGAGCGAGGCCTATGCGGCACCGATTCGACCCGAGCTGATTGGCGCCCTGATCACCCGCATCAAGGCCTCCGGGGCGTCCGCCGCGGTGGCCACCACGCCGGCTTCCGCCTGGGACCACGCCGCGGTGGCGGCCGAGGCCGGAGCCGACCTGTTCGTCGTCCAGTCACAAGTGTCGAGCGCGCGTCACATCTCGGCCTCGGGTCGCGTCCTCTCGCTGTCGGACCTCACCGGCGCGCTCCGCCTGCCGGTCCTGGTGGGGAACACGGTGAGCGGCGAGGCGGCCTACCAGCTCATGGAGCAGGGCGCCGCCGGGATCCTGGTCGGTGTTGGGCCCGGGGCCGCCTGCACCACGCGCGAGGTGCTCGGGATCGGCGTGCCGCAGGTGTCCGCCACCCTCGAGGTCGCCGCGGCTCGTGATCGGTTCCTGGCCGACACCGGGCGATACGTGCCGGTCATCACCGACGGCGGGATGAAGACCGGCGGCGACATCGCCAAGGCCATCGCGTCGGGAGCCGATGCCGTCATGCTGGGGACGCCGCTGGCCGCCGCCATCGAGGCACCGGGGCGTGGGTTCAATTGGGGCATGGCGGCTCCGTCACCGACCCTTCCGCGCGGGACGCGGATCCAGCTCGGGGAGCGCCTACCACTGGAGCAGATCCTGTTTGGCCCGGCCCGCACGACGCACGGCACGCAGAACCTGGTTGGAGCGCTGCGCCAGAGCATGGGCGCGCTGGGCGCGCGGACGATCCGCGACATGCACGAGGTGGAGATGGTCGTGGCCCCGACCGTCATGACCGAGGGCAAGTCCTGGCAGATGGCCGCGGACGATCCGCAACGGTGATCAAGGTCAACCGCAGGGTCTCGTTGGCCGCCGGCCCGGAGACGGTCTGGCCGTATGTCGCTGATCCCACGCGGTTCGCCGAGTGGCGGCGGGGTGCTGGCGTGACGAGCGCCGTGCCGATTGGCGAAGGGCCGATGGCTCTCGGCAGCCGATTTCGGATGGATGTGACCACCCAGGGGCAATCGGGCTCGCTTGAATGCACCGTCACCGCGCTTGAGGAAAATCGCCGCTTCGCGTTCGAATCGATCGACAAATCGGGGGTCTCCGGATCGGCTGATACGCGGTTGGAGGCGGACGGCAGCGGCACCCAACTGGCCTTCGCGTTCGAGCTCCGCCTCCCCGGGGCATGGAGGATGATGCAGCCGGTGATCAGTCGCGTCGTCAACCAGGCCGCGGACACCGATTTCGCGACTTTGCAGGCCAAGTTCGCACCTTGAGCGACGGCGGTGCGGTCGAGACCTACCTCGAGCCGGCCGATGCGGATGCGTACGAGGGCGCCGCGGAACTGGTCGCTGACCAGCAGACCCTCATCGTGCTCGACTTCGGTGGCCAATACGCCCAGCTCATCGCGCGCCGCATCCGGGAGCTGAACGTCTACTCGATGCTGCTTCCCCACGACACCCCGTGGGAGGAAATCGCCCGTCGGCGCCCGGTCGGGATCATCCTGTCGGGCGGTCCCGCATCGGTCTATGACGACGATGCGCCGCAGGCGGATCCGCGCATCTGGGAGGGGAGCGTCCCCGTCCTTGGCATCTGCTACGGGATGCAGCTGATGGCCCACCAGCTCGGCGGCCGGGTGGCACCCGCCCAGCGCCGCGAATACGGCCCCGCCACCATCCATGCCGCGCCGGGCGAGCCGCTGCTGGTCGGCCTGCCGGCGGCCGCAGCGGTCTGGATGAGCCACGGTGACTCCATCCTGGAGCCGCCGCCCGGCTTCCGCGCCCTTGCATCCAGCGAGTCCACGCCGTACGCGGCGATGGCCAACGACCACGGGCTGATGGGCCTCCAGTTCCACCCCGAGGTCGTCCACACCCCCCAGGGGCGGCAGATCCTGGCCAACTTCGCGTTGCACATCGCGGGCGCGCGCGCCGACTGGACGCCGGCCGGCTTCATCGGCGCCACGGTGGCTGCCATCCGCGCCGAAGTCGGGACGGGCCAGGTGATCTGCGCGTTGTCGGGCGGCGTGGACAGTGCGGTGGCCGCCACCCTCGTCCATCGGGCCATCGGTGACCGGCTGACCTGCATCTACGTCGACACCGGCCTCATGCGCAAGCGCGAGTCGGAGTTGCTGCGGATTACGTTCGAGCAGAACCTCGACATGCAGCTGCGGATGGTGGATGCGCAGGACCGATTCCTCCACCGTCTTGTGGGTGTCACCGATCCAGAAGACAAGCGCCGGATCATCGGCGACGAGTTCATCCGGGTCTTTGAGGAGGAGGCTTCGAGGCTGGGACCGATTGACTTCCTGGTCCAGGGAACCCTGTACCCCGACGTCATCGAGTCCAAGACGGTCGAGTCCAAGGCGGCGGCCAAGATCAAGACCCATCACAACGTGGGCGGCCTGCCAGCCAACCTGCGCTTCCGGCTCATCGAGCCGCTGCGCCACCTGTTCAAGGACGAAGTTCGGCGCGTGGGGACCGAGCTCGGCCTGCCGGAAGCCATGATCGAGCGCCAGCCGTTCCCCGGTCCCGGCCTCGCCATCCGGGTCATCGGCGAGGTCACCGCCTCCCGACTGGAGACGTTGCGCGACGCGGACTGGATCGTCCTCGACGAGATCAAGGCCGCCGGCCTGTACGACGAGCTGTGGCAGAGCTTCGCCATCCTGACCCCCATCGATACGGTTGGGGTCATGGGCGACGGTCGCACCTACGCCAACGTGGTGGCCCTCCGGGCGGTGACCTCTGAAGACGGGATGACCGCGGACTGGGCGCGACTGCCCTACGACTTGCTGGCCCGGATCAGTGCCCGCATCGTCAACGAGGTGCCCGGCGTGAACCGGGTGGTCTACGACATCAGCTCCAAGCCGCCGGCCACGATCGAGTGGGAGTAGCCGATCCGCCGTAGGATGGGCGGACCGATGTCCAGCTGGTTCGACAAGCTGCTCGAAGAGATGCAGCGCCGGCAAATGGAGCAGGATCGTGCCCGCGAGGGGCGTCCTCTCACGCCCCGCGAGCCGCTGGGGCCGCCGGAAGAGCAGATCCCCGATGATGGCGGCAACGGACCGCCTCCGCCCAGACGTCTACGGCCCCGACGCGGCCGCCCAAGCCAATCCCCAGCCAACTGGATCCGGCCCGCGCTGTTCCTGCTGGGCGCGTTCGTCGTGCTCCAGCTCCTGGGCGGCCTGGTCGAGCTGTTCACGGACCTGGCCTGGTACGACGCCCTGGGCCGCCGCGACGTCTTGCTGACGCGCTTCGTCGCGCACCTCGGCTGGTTCCTCGCGGGACTGGCGTTGTTCACGCTCCCCGCGCTGCTCAGCCTGTGGGTCGCCAGCCGACTTGGCCCCCAGGTTCCTGTTCGCCGTGTCGGACCGGTGGAAATACCCGACCTGTCGCGCCCGGTGGGGATCCTGCTGGTGGCGCTGACCCTGCTGGGCGGGTTGGTCAGTGCGTTCGTCTGGGGCGGCAACTGGCAGACCGTGTTGCTGTTCTTCAACGGTGGGGACTTCGGGACCACCGACGCGGCCTTCGGCCGCGACATCGGCTTCTACATCTTCGACCTGCCCTTCTGGCGCTTCGTCCAGGGCTGGGTGGTCACCGCGCTGGCGGTCATCATCGGTCTGACCGTTGGTGCCTATGCGGTGTCCGCCACCCGGTGGTCGTTCCAGCTCACGGCGCCCGTCCGCGTCCATCTCAGCCTGCTGGGTGCCGCCCTGCTGGTGGCCATCGCCGCCGGCTACCAGCTCGACACCGCCGAGCTGGCGTACTCGACGCGGGGCATCGGCGGCACGGTCCAGGCGGCGATGTACACCGACCTCAACGCCCAGGCCCCGGCCTATCTCATCCTGACCGGGGTGGCCCTCGTGTCGGCCGGGCTGCTGGTGGCCAATATCTGGTTCCGGACCCTGTGGCTGATTGGCCTGGCTGCGGGCGCGTGGTTCGTGCTGTCGCTCCTGGTGGGCGGCTTCTATCCAGGCATCGTCCAGCGCTTCACGGTTGACCCCAACGAGCTCGATCGGGAGCGGGTCTACATCGAGCGCCACCTGGCGGCCACCCGGGCCGCCTATGACCTGGATGCGATTGAGCTGCGCGAGTTCACCGGCGAGCAGCGCCCCAGTCGGGCCCTGTTCGACGACAACCCCGAGACCCTCAACAACCTGCGCCTGTGGGACTACCGGCCGCTGCTGGTGACCTTCGGCCAGCAGCAGATCCTGCGCCAGTACTACAACTTCCACGACGTCGACATCGACCGATACGAGATCGATGGCGAGCAGCGCCAGCTGATGCTGTCCGGCCGGGAGATCGAGATCGACCGCCTGGCCGATGCGGCCCGGACCTGGACCAATGAGCGGCTCGTGTTCACGCATGGCTACGGCCTGACCGCGGTGGTGTCCAACGCCATCACTCCCGAGGGCCAGCCCGACTACCTGATCAGCGGCATCAACCGCAATCCCGAGCTGCCGATCGGCGAGCCGCGGCTTTACTTCGGCGAGCTGACCGACGACTACGTGGTGGTCCGGACCCAGACCGATGAGTTCGACTTCCCGCTCGGTGACGAGGGTGGGGAGACGACCTCGTGGGCCGGCAGCACCGGGGTACGGGTCGACAACGTCCTGTCGCGCCTCCTGTTCGCGATTCGGTTCGGCGACCTGAACCTTCTCATCAGCGACCAGCTGACGAGCGACTCCGCGGTGCTGTTCCGCCGTGCCATCTGGCAGCGCGTTCCGGAGCTGGCTCCCTTCCTGACCTACGACCGCGACCCATACCTGGTGACCGCCGATGGCCGCCTGGCGTGGATCTGGGACGCCTACACGACGTCGGACCGATACCCGAACGCCCAGCCGCTTCCCGCCGAGACAGCCTTTGGCGGTGCGAACTACGTCCGCAACGCGGTCAAGGTGGTCGTCGACGCCTACACCGGCGAGATGCGCTTCTTCGTGGCCGATGCGGACGATCCGATCATTGCCGCCTGGGGCCGGATCTTCCCGGGCCTGTTCGAGCCGCTGGACGCCATGCCGGAATCCCTGGTGGCCCACCTGCGCTACCCGGAGGACCTGTTCACGGCCCAGAACAGCGCCTACCTGCTGTACCACATCGCCCCGACCGATGCGGGGGCCGGCACGTTCTACAACCAGGAGGACCGCTGGTCGTTCCCGACCCAGCAGACCGATGTCGCCGGCGAGGGGCGGCTGGTGGAGCCGTACTACGTGATCATGAAGGTCCCCGGCGAGGAGACCGGGGAGTTCGTCCTGATCCAGCCCCTGGTTGCCGCGAGCCGGCCCAACATGATCTCCTGGGTCGCGGCCCGGATGGACCCCGGGGTGTACGGCGAGCGGATCGAGTTCCGCTTCCCGGTCGACACCACGACCCAGGGGCCGGCCCAGATCCAGGCCCGCATCAACCAGGACTCGCGGATCAGCGCCCAGTTCACGCTATGGAGCCAGGCTGGGTCCGAGGTGGTGCGCGGCGACCTGCTGGTGCTGCCCATGGGTGACTCGATCTTGTACGTCGAGCCGATCTACCTGCGCTCCACGCAGGCCAGCTTCCCCGAGTTCAAGCGCGTGATCTTGACCGACCAGACCCGGATCGCGTTCGCCGAGACCATCGAGGAAGGCCTGCGCCAGCTGCTCGGTGAGGCGGAGATCCCGCCGCCCGAAGGCGGCGGTGGCGGCGGCGGCGGCGGCGAGGGTGGCGGTGGGGGCGGGGCTCTGCCGGACGATGTCGCGGAGCTGATCGCGCTGGCCCAGGACCTGTACGACGACGCCCAGGCGGCACTAGCCACTGGTGACCTGGGCGCGTACCAGGACGCGGTGGACGAGATGGGCCGCGTTCTGGATCGCATCGCGGAGCTGACCGGCTCTCCGCCTCCGTCACCCAGCCCCTAGGCCGCGCGCCCGGTGCGCGACTGGCTGGGCGGCGGGCTGGCCGCCGCCCGCGTGGTGACCCGTCGGGCCGAGCTGTGGGTCCCCGGCGCAATGGTCTCGTTCGCGTTCGCGGGTTGGGCCGTGTTCCTGGCGGTCGTCGCCTCCCCGCCTGACGAGGGTGACGCACTGTTCCTCGGGGTGCGCCTGGCGGCCAGCCCGTGGTGGCCCTGGAACGTGGTCGCCCTGGTGGTCGCGGTGCTGTCCGGATTGGGGACCATGCTGCTGGCGGTTGCCTTCGGAGAGGTGGCCCTCCTGATGAGGCTCTCCGACAACCGGCATGGTGTTCCATTGAGCGTGCCACGTGCCGCGGGCAGGCTTGGGCTGGCCGCCGTCCCGGTCGTGATCCTGGCCGCCGTGCTGCTGTGGGCCTCGGCGCCCGCCTTCCTCGACGCGTTTGGCCAGCCCGACCCCTCCACGCCGTACCTGGTTCGCGTGATGGGAATCACCTGGCCGGCCCTCCTGGCGCTGGCCGCCGCCGGATCCGTGGCCCAGGCCTGGGGTGCGCTGGCCCTGCGGCTGCCATGGCGCCTCGCGCTGGCGACGCTGCGACATCGGGCGCATCGGGTCATTCCACAGGCCATGCTGACCATGGCCGCGTTCCTGGTCGGCCAGTTGCTCATTGTGATCGCGCTCAGCGCGGTATGGCAGCCGCTCTCCGGGCGGCTGGCGGAGGGTGGCCTGTCGGAGCCTTCGACCGCCATCCTCCTGCTAGGCTTCGTGTGGATCTGGCTCCTGCTGGTGATCCTGGCCGGAGTCCTCCAGGCCTGGATCTCGGCGTGGTGGACCGAGGAGCTGGCGCCACGAGCGGAGCGTTGAGCCGATGGACATGACACCCGACTTGCCAATCGTCCTCCAGGTCGAGTTGGCCTTGCGTCTGGGGATGAGCCTGGGACTCGGCGCGCTGATCGGGCTCGAGCGCGAGTACCACCGACAGGCGGCCGGCTTTCGGACCCATAGCCTGGTTGCGCTCGGCGCCGCCTTGTTCACCATCGTGAGTGCGTACGGGTTCGAAGGGGCCGATCCGACCCGGATCGCGGCCCAGATCGTGTCCGGCATCGGGTTCATCGGAGCCGGCACCATCCTCCACTACCGAGGCAGCGTGCGGGGCCTGACGACGGCCGCCTCCCTGTGGGCGGTGGCCGCGGTCGGCATGGCTGCCGGCGCCGGCCTGTACGTGCTGGCCTTCCTGGGCGCCGCGCTGGTCCTGGTGGCCCTATGGCTGATGGATCGACTGGCGGATGCGGCCCGTGACGCCGGCATGCTGCCGGCCGCGCCCGACGCCCAGCCAGAGGAGCACGGAGAGGACGTCCGATGACCGACGCCTCCACTTGCCGCCGCTGCGGAACCGCCAATCTGCCGGGGGTCTCGTTCTGTGCCAACTGCGGCCAGCGGCTGGTGGCCGCCGACGAAGCCACAATGAGCCGCCCGGGCCTGGCCGCCGAATCAGCGCCATGCCCGCGCTGCGGCGCCCTCAACCGTTCGGGATCCGCGTTCTGCTCGGAGTGCGGATTCAACATCCGTCCCGCGATGACCCCGGCCACCGCTCCGGTGGCCGCCGACGGCACCGCTCCACGTCCCGAGGCGGCGGTGTCCGCAACACGGCGACCGGTCCGCGCCTGGTTGGGGCCGATGGTCCTCACCATCGCCGCCGTCGGCCTGGCAACCGCGTGGTTCCTGCCCTTCTCGCTGGCCGAGGGCTCGTTGGCCGACCAGGCACTGGGTCCGCGCGGCTACGGGCTCGCCTTCTGGTCCGCTTATCCTGCCGACGCCGGCCTCCTGCAGACGACCTACTTCGGGGTGGCTGCTCCGTTGCCGGTGGCGGTCGGGCTGCTGCTGGTCCTGGCCGCCGTGGGAATCGTTCGAGGCGCGCCCGGGCGGCCCCAACGGATCGGCCTTGGGATCGCCTTCGCGTGGTGCGCGGCGGTGGCCATCCTGTTCGTGCTGGTGGAGATCGGCTCGGGGCTGGGGGACGACCTCATCGGGCTTTTGCGGGGGCTGTCGCCTGCAGGGCTCATCGGTTTCCTGTCGGGGATCATCGGCGCCATCGGCTCCGTGACCCGGTTGGCGGGGGGCTGAGGCCCGTCTAGCCGCTCTGCTCGGCCGGGGCAGGCCGCGCGCCGGACACCCGGATCGCGGGCTGGGCCTCGCTCTTCGAGGTCGAGGTCGAGGTCGAGGTCGAGGTCGAGGTCGGGGTCGTGGTTGCTGCCGGCGCGGAGCCATCGGCGTCAACGGGGCTGTGCGCGTCGGCGGCGTCGACCATGCCCGCGTTCAGCATGGCCGCGGCCTTGGGGTCGACGGCCTCCAGGCCACCTTCGGCATGCGCATGGAGGCGGTGGACCTCCTCCTGTCCGTCAGCCGGGACCGCGTCGCCGAAGATGGCGACGAAGACCTCGACCACGGTGGGATCGAACTGCGTCGATGCATGGCGGCGCAGCTCGGCGAGGGCCTTCGAGTGGGACAGAGCAGCCTTATAGGGCCGTTCGTGGACCATGGCGTGGTAGGCGTCCGCGACGGCCACGATGCGCGCGCCGAGTGGAATTTCCTCGCCCCGCAGACCATGGGGGTAGCCCGTCCCGTCGTACCGTTCGTGGTGATGGAGGACGATCGGGACCGCCTCCCGCATGCTCGTGGCCTGCTCCAGGATGACCTGCCCGATGCGGGGGTGCTCGCCCACGACCTGCCACTCCATCTCGGTCAGCGACGACGGTTTGTCCAAGATCGAGCCCGGGAGGGCCAGCTTGCCCAGGTCGTGGAGCAGGGCTGCGATCCGGATCCGATCCAACTCCACCCGCGACAATCCCATGTGGAGCGCCACACCGATCGACAGGGCGGCGATCATGTCCGACGGCCGGCCCCGATGGTTTGGCTGGGGGGCCAGGACCGATGCCAGCGCCCGGGCGGCGCTGGCGCTCGCCCAGCGGCCGATGGCCGCCGCCGCGTCTCGCCGCTCGGGCGTGATGGCCGCGCGTCGCACCATGGTGTCGTCGTCGACGTTACCGAACAGGTAGCTCCGATTGCGCCCCTCGGACTTGGCGACGTACATGGCGGCGTCGGCGGCATCCACGATCCGGTCCACCTGGAGATCGGATCCACGGCCCCCAGCCACGCCGATGCTGATCGTTGCGTCGACCAGGATGCCGGATGCCACGCTGAGTGGACGACGCATGACCATCTCGCGCAGCTCTTCAACCAGGCTCAGAGCGTCCTCGGGCGTGGTCTCGGGGAGAATCAACATGAACTCCTCCCCGCCATATCGGCCGAAGATGTCGCTGGCCCGGATGCTGCGTGTGATGAGTCCAGCCAGCTGGCGAAGGACCGCATCGCCCACCCGGTGGCCGTAAGAATCGTTGATCAATTTGAAACGGTCGATGTCCATGAAGGCGACGGCCAGCGGCTTCGAATGGCGGGTCGCCCGCTCGACCTCGTCGGCCAATCGCACGAGCAGCGCCTCGCGGTTCGGGACCCCGGTCAGCCGATCCCGGGTGGCCTGGGCCTCCGACTGCGCGAACGTGCCGGCCGCCCGGTTGAACGCGCGAGCCAGGCGGCGCTCGGCGGGGACACCCGACTCGCGCAGGACGACGGGCATGCCCTCGTCAACCGTCCGCTCGAGATCCCTGGCCAGGCGCGTCAGTCGGAGTCCGAAATAGCCCCACGTCGTGAGGGCCATTGCCGTGGCGCCGACGCCGATGGCCAACCCCACCAGGCCGATCATGAAGCCGCGCGTCTCGGGCGGTTCGTGCACCAGCATCACGCCCAGCAGAGTCAGGCAGACCGCGGCCAGGGCGGGGTACAAGAAGCCGATCAGCCGCAGGAGTCCGAGCAAGCCTTCCTCCAGATGGTGGGTCGGGATCAAGAATCGGGGTCCGTGGCCCAAACGGCCATCACCTGATCGTCACGTGGTGCGAGAGATGTGCGACCGGCAACGCCATTCGAGGCGCAGGTGCGGTCTGGTGCAGTACCCGCCCCGGACCTCCGGCGGGCCAATTGTCGCCGAAGGGACGCAAAATGGTCATCTGCTAGGATGACCCGCGCGTTTTGGTGCGCCCAGGTGCGGCGCGCCTCGCACCGCGTCCCCACGAGAGAGGCATCGGCGAATGGAAGGTCTGCCGGACCCCGGCCAGATCTGGAGCGACTTCACCAGCAACCCGGTCGTCCAGCTGGCAGCAACCCTGATCGTCATCTACGTGGTGATGCTCTGGCTGGGCACCGCGTACTGGGCCTTCCGCGACATGCAGGCGCGCACCGAGAACCCGATCCTGCCCTACTTCGCGTCGGCCCTGATCATCTTCTTCACCCCGCTCGTATTCCTGTTCGCGTGGCTGATGTACATCATCATTCGGCCCCGCGAGTCGATGGCCGAGGTGTACGAGCGCTCCCTGGCCGAGGAATCCCTGCTGGCGGAGATGGAGAAGCACCGGAGCTGCCCAACGTGTCGGGCCCGGGTTGCCGAGGACTGGATCGTGTGCCCCAGCTGTCGCACGCGGCTGCACCGGATCTGCCCGGCCTGCCAGCGGCTGACCGAACCGGCCTGGTCGATCTGCGCCTTCTGCGGCACGGAGCTGCCCACCCGCGCCCGTCCGGCGCCCGCGCCCGCCCGGGTCGCGGCGATCGTTACCGACGAGCGCGCGGCGGAGTACGGACCTGAGAAGGGCGCCGTCCGGCAGGCGGCACCCAACCCCTGACCGACCGGGCCAACGAGGGGGCGAACGCCCCATCGGCGGCTGAGCCGCCCGTCGCTGAGCCGCCCTTCGCTCAGCCGCCCTTCCCCGAACCGCCGATCCGGCTGCCCCCCGCCTGGCCCGCGTGGGTCATCGCCGGGCTGGGCTTGATCGTGGTCCTGGCTGGGGCGGCCTGGCTCTTCTACGCCGCAAGCCTTGGTGCTACGGGCCGCGATTGGCTCCTGCCGGGGGTGCTCACCACAGGGGGAGGGGCCGCGCTGTTGGGCGGACTGGGTTGGCTCGCCCTTCTGGGGGTCTGGGCCCGGCGCCACCTCCCCGCTGAGCGCTATCGCGGGCCGAGCGTCATCCTCATGTTCTTCCTGGCGGTGGCGGCGGCCAACCTGCTGTCGCTGATCCCCCTGCTGGCCGCGTATGCCGCGGGCCAGGACGTGCTGGATCCGGGTCCGGTGGCCGTCACCGCCCTCCTGCTGGTCACCCCGCTGGTCTTCGGGGCGGTCGCGGCCCTCTTCGTCCTTCGCACGCGAGCCTTGGCGGGCGTGCAGTTGGGTGACGGCCCGAGGACGGCCCGCAACCTGGGACGCGGCTTGGCCCTCGGCGCCGTCGCCTGGGTGCTGGCCGCGGCGTTGACCGCGATCCTCGCGTGGGTCGTGGAACAGGTCACCGGGGAGGAGCCGGTCGACAGCCAGCTGGTTGCCAACCTGGCCTCCACCCTGCCGCCCCTGATCGCGATCGGGATCATCGGGATCCTGACCCCGGTGGCCGAGGAGCTCTTCTTCCGCTGGGTTGCGGTCAACGCCTGGGAACGCGAGCACGGAACCCGGGCCGCGGTGATTGGGTCGGCCGTGCTGTTCGGCGTCGCGCACGTGTCCGGGGGAACCTTGCTGGCGCTTCCCCCCATCTTTCTGCTTGGCCTGGCCCTCGCCGGTGCCTACGTGATCACGCGCAGCCTGCCGCTGGTCATCGCGATGCACGTCGCCTTCAACTCCCTGTCGCTCGCGGTCCTGTTCGTAGTGGGGGTCTGACCCGGCGCCTCTGAAACTGGCTGGTAAGTCGCCGCGCACCGCCCGGGGCGACCCTGCGTGGCGTGATGTCCAGCGTGGGTGACGACGAGCTGCTGGCCCGCGTGCTGGGTGGGCCGAGCGCACTTCACGCGGCCCGTGGCCTTCTCGACCGCCACGGGCTGGATCAGCTGCCGTACCTGCACGCCGCGGAGCTGGCGCTCCAGCCGGGGATCGGCCAGAGCCGAGCGGCACGGGTGGTGGCGGCGTTTGAGCTGGGCCATCGGGCCGTCTCGCGGTGGCCGACCCAGGGCTGGCGGGTCCGCACGCCCGCCGACGTCGCGGAGCGGCTACTTCCCGAGATGGGGCATCTGGATCGCGAGGAGCTTCTCGTGTGCCTCCTGAACACCCGCAACGTGGTGCTGGGCCGGGCCACGGTCTACGTCGGGAACCTCGCCGGTTCGCCGGTCCGCGTGGGCGAGGTGTACCGCGAGGCAATCCGCCGCCAGGCGGCGGCCGTGATCGTTGTTCACAATCATCCATCGGGGGACCCGTCTCCGTCGGGTGACGACCTGCGGATCACGGCCGACCTGGCAGACGCCGGTCGGCTGCTGGACATCGAGCTCCTCGATCACCTGGTCATCGGGCACGACCGCTGGGTCAGCCTGCGGGCCGCCGGCGCGCTGTAGCGCCGGCATCGGTGCGGGGGACGGTCAGCCGGGAACCACGACTCGGTACAGCCCGCCGCCGGCAAAGTCGACCAGGTAGATCTCACCCGCCTCGTCCTCGCCGAACGAGCTGACCTGGAGGCCGCTCTCGAGCACCGTCTTGGGGGTTATCGTCTGTCCGTCGACTTCGAGGCTGAAGATCCGTCCGCTGCACCAGTCGCCGAAGACGTAGACACCCTGGAGCTCGGGATTGACCTCGCCGCGGTACACGTAGCCGCCGATCACCGAGCATCCCTGGTCATGGCTGTACTCCGCGATCGGCTGCTGGTAGCCGGTCATCGTGCAGCTCCCGGCCAGGCAATGGCGACCCTCCATGATCGGCCAGCCGTAGTTCAGGCCACCCGCCGCATCGGCTGGCTGGCGGTCGATCTCCTCCCAGCTCCCTCCCCCGACGTCGCCGATGTACAGGTCGTGCCACGCGCGGTCGAAGCTGATGCGCCACGGGTTCCGCATCCCGATGGCCCAGATCTCGGGCGCCCCGCCGCCGTTCGCGAACGGGTTGTCGGCGGGGATCGCGTATGCGCGGTCCGCGGCGGGCGGCCCATCGACGTCGATGCGGAGGAGCTTCCCGAGCAGGCTGTTCAGGTTCTGGGCGTTGCCGAACTGGTCGTTCTGCCCCCCGCCGTCGCCGAGGGCGATGTAAAAGTTGCCGTCAGGGCCGAAGACGAGCGCACCGCCATTGTGGTTGGCCGCGGGGTCGGGGATGGCCAGAAGGATGCGCTCGGAGGCCGGGTCCGCCACATCGGCTGCAGATGACACGCGGTACTCCGCCACCACGTCGGCACCGTCCGGCTGCCGGGTGTAGGCGACGTAGAAGCGGCCGGTCTCCGCGTATCGCGGGTGGAAGGCAAGGCCGAGGAGGCCCTGCTCACCGCTGGACACGATGCGCGAGGTGATGTCCAGGAAGGGCGTCGGTGCCACCGTCCCGTCGCGGTTCACGATCCAGATGCGGCCGCCACGCTCCACCACGAACAGGCGCTCGGATCCGTCCCCGGCGTTGGTCACCGCGGTCGGGAGCGCGAACGTGCCGGTGACGAGCTCGAGACCCAGCGAATCCGGGCCGGAACGGAGGGGTGGCGGGGTGGGCTCCGGAGTTGGGCTTGGCGTGGGTGACGGCTCCGCGGTGACCGTCGGCCCAGACGAGGGCGAGGCGGTCGGTGATGGGCTCCCGCAGGCGGCCGCCAGCACGGCCAGCGCCGCCGCGGCGACCAGTCGAAGCGCGGCCTGACCGAGCGGGGACGGATGAGTCATCGAGCGAACAGCCTACCCGCTCGGATCGGGTAGGGTTCGATCCCGCATGACGACCACCCGATCCAGCCTGCGCCGCCTGGGATCCGCCGTCGAGCCGGGTCCCGACGCGGTCGGCACCGCCCGGTCGATCGTCATCGAGCGTGTGGACCCCGAACTCGATGGCGGCCGCTATCCGGCCAAGCGCGTGGTCGGGGATTGGCTGACGGTCAGTGCCGACATCATCGTCGATGGCCACGACCTGCTCGGGGCGGCGCTCCTGATCCGGGCCGACGATGAGCCCGAGTGGCGCGAGGTACGAATGCGTGCCGGCCGCCACGACCGCTGGAGCGGGCGAGTCCGGCTCACCCGCAACCGATGGCATCGGTACACGCTGGAGGCCTGGCGCGACGAGGTCGCCAGCTGGAGCGACCGCCTGGTGCGCAAGGCACGGGCTCGTGGCGCGATCGCCACCGAGCTGGCCGAGGGTCAGCGCCTCCTGGAACGGACCGCCCGCCGCGCGGCCGCCGCGGGCGCCGCCGCAGACGCCGCACTCCTGCGAGAGGCTCGAGCGCGCCTGGCCACGGCGCCAGATGCGCGGGCCGCGGCCCGGATTGCGCGGGAGCGCGTCCTGCTGGCCGCCGGCGGCCGACACCCGGACCGTTCGGCGGCGACCCGCTATGACCGCGAGCTGGAGGTCGTGGTCGACCGTCGCGAGGCGGCGACCGCGGCCTGGTACGAGCTCTTCCCCCGCAACCAGGGACGGGAGCCTGGACGGGCGACAACCCTGATCGAGGCCGAGTGGCGCCTTCCAGAGCTGGCCCGGCTCGGGTTTGACGTCATCTACCTGCCACCCATCCACCCCATCGGTATCACCAACCGCAAGGGCCGAAACGACGCGGTTCAGGCGCGGCCGGGCGATGTCGGCAGCCCCTGGGCGGTCGGGTCGGCGGCGGGCGGGCACGAGGCGGTCGCACCCGAGCTGGGCGGCCTGGACGCGTTCCTCCATTTCCGCCGGGCCGCCGAGCGGCAGGGCCTGGAGGTGGCCCTCGATCTCGCCGTTCAGGCTTCCCCCGATCACCCGTGGGTCCACGAGCACCCCGAGTGGTTCCGTCGCGGCCCGGACGGCACGATCCGCTACGCCGAGAACCCGCCCAAGCGCTACCAGGACATCTACCCGTTCGACTTCCACACCCCCGACCCGAAGGCACGCGCCGAGCTCTGGGAGGCCTGGCGTCGCATCGTCCTGATCTGGGTCGAGCGGGGGGTACGGATGTTCCGGGTCGACAACCCGCACACCAAGCCGGTGGCGTTCTGGGCATGGCTGATCCGTAAGGTGCAGGCCCAGCATCCGGACGTCATCTTCCTGTCGGAGGCGTTCACCGCCCACAAGCCGATGCGCCTGCTGTCGAAGGCCGGCTTCACCCAGTCGTACACCTACTTCACGTATCGGCCGGATCGCAACGCGCTGCGCGAGTACATGACTGAGCTGACCCTCACTGAGATGCGCCAGTACTACCGCGGCAACCTGTTCACCAACACGCCCGACATCAACCCGAACTACCTGGCCCGGGGGCGGGCCGTATTCGTCAGCCGATTCGTCCTGGCAGCGACCATGTCGGGCGTGTACGGGATCTACTCCGGGTTCGAGCTGCTCGAACATCGGCGGGTGGGCAGGACCGACCAATACGCGAACAGCGAGAAATATGAGATCAAGGTCCGCGACTGGGACGCGCCGGGCAACCTCAAGCCTCTGATGGGGACCATCAACCAGCTGCGACGGAAATGGCGGGCCCTGCAGCGAACCGAGACGCTCCGATTCGAGCCGGTCCGCGGCCAGCGGACCATGTTCTACCGCAAGGCCCTGCCCGTTGGACGGGTCGACCTCCTTAGCGAGGAGCCCCGGCGCTGGCGCCGTCCGGTCTGGGTGGCCGTCAACGTGACCCCCACACGGTCGGAGCGGGCGGTCCTGCGCCCGAATCTGAAGGCAGTCGGGATCGATCCCAAGCGACCATATCGGTTCACCGACCTGGTCACGGGTCGCACGCGGACACGCCGTGGACGCGTCATCACGCTCACGCTGAGCCCGACCCGCCCGTTCGTGGTCTTCACCCTGTCCCAGGAAAAACCTGAGCGGGTACCCTGACGGCCAGACCCGTTCCCTTCCAACTGGTCCGAGGTAGGTCCTGATCCGTGGGCATTTTCGACGGCGTGCTGGGCATCTTCAGCCATGACCTGGGCATCGATCTGGGCACCGCCAACACCCTGGTCACGGTCCGGCACCGGGGGATCGTGATCAGCGAGCCGTCGGTGGTGGCCATGGAGACCCGGACCAAGCGGGTGCTGGCCATCGGCGCCGAAGCCAAGCGGATGGTGGGCCGCACCCCGGCCAACATCGTCGCTATCCGGCCCCTGCGCGACGGGGTGATCAGCGACTTCGACGTGACCGAGCAGATGATCCGGTACTTCATCGAGAAGGTCCACGACCGCTACTTCCGGATTCCGCGGCCCCGGGTCCTGGTCGGCATCCCGTCCGGCGTAACGGAGGTCGAGAAGCGTGCCGTCCGCGACGCGACCCTGAACGCGCATGCGCGCTGGGCGCGCCTGATCGAAGAACCGATGGCCGCCGCCATCGGCGCCGGCCTGCCCGTCAGCGAGCCGTCGGGCTCGCTCATCGTCGACATCGGCGGTGGCACCACCGAAGTGGCGGTCATCTCCCTCGGTGGGATCGTGGTCAGCCGATCCATCCGCATCGGCGGCGACGAGATGGACCAGGACATCGTCAATTTCGCCCGTCGCGAGTACAACCTTCTGATGGGGGAGCGAACCGCCGAGGAGATCAAGATCGCGGTCGGTTCGGCCTATCCCGATACCAACCCGCGCACCGTCACCTTCCGGGGACGCGACCTGCTGACCGGCCTCCCGCGCAGCATCGAGGTCGGGAGCGACCAGATCCGCGAGGCGCTCGAGCCGTCGGTGGCCGCGATCGTTCAGGCAATCAAGGACACGATTGAGGAGACGCCGCCGGAGCTGGTGGCCGACATCATGGACCAGGGCATCGTGCTGGCCGGCGGTGGGGCTCTGCTAGGGGGGCTGGATCGTCGGGTTGCGGAAGCGACCCAGATGCCGGTCCATGTCGCCGATGACCCGTTGACCTGCGTGGTGCGCGGCACCGGGCGCGTGCTGGAGGAGCTCGACACGCTCGAGCGGGTGCTGGTCAGCGAGCAGTACACCCGCGCGCCGCGGTAGGCCCTCACGGCATGCGCGGCCGCTCGGGCCTGCCCGGCCTGCCCGGATTGCGCGGATCGGCCGGGTCGAGCCCCCATCGCCGGAGCCGGAGCGGGCTGTGGTGGGCCGTCCTGGTTGTCATCTGTCTCGCGCTGGTGGCGGTGTCGGGTACCGAGCCGGCGCAGTCAGTGCAGCAGGTCAGCGCCCGACTGGTGAGCCCGGTCCAGGGTTTTGTGACTGGGGTCGGCTCGGCCATCTCCGACGTGGTCGAGACGATCGCCGAGATCGATCGGCTGCGCACCGAGAACGACGATCTGCGGAGTGCGCTGGCCGGCGCTGAGCAGCGCACGGCAGCGCTCCAGGAGGCGGCCCGCGAGAACGCCCGGCTGCGCGAGCTGCTGGGGCTGCAGGAGCTCCTCGGATGGGAGCTGCTGCCGGTCCGCGTGACCTCCGCCGGGACCAGCGCGTTGAGCTGGGAAGTCGGGATTGGGGCCGGCCACGACGACGGCGTGCGGGTCGGGATGCCGGTCGTGGCGGCTGCAGAGGGGGGCGGCGGGCTGGCGGGGATCGTCATTCAGGCCAGCCAGGATCGCGCCGTCGTCCGCCTCGTCGTCGACCCGCGTTCACGCGTCGTCGCGCGTGACCAGCAGACCGATGCGCTGGGCCTGGTTCAGGGGCAGCCGGGGGGACAGCTGATCATGAACCAGGTGACGCTCACCGATGATGTTTCGGTTGGCGACACGATCGTGACCGCCGGACTGGAGCTGGACGGCGTCCCCGCCAGTCCCTATCCGCGGGGTCTGCTGGTGGGGACCGTATCGGCGCTCGAGACCGATCCGAACGGCCTGACCCAGACGGCCTTCGTCCGTCCCGCGGTCGACCCGCGCACCGTGGAATGGCTCATGGTGGTGCTCTCCGCGACGCTCGACTGAGCGGCACGTCGGTCGCGGTCCGCTGCGGCGGTGCCACCGCGCACCTGGCTCCAAGGTCCGGCGTGCGCAGAACCATCACCTACTAGAAGCCGCAACTGCCGGTGCGTAGGGTCATAGCTGAACTCATCAGCACTCGCGGAGACCCTGTTGCACGACCGTACCTTGCTCCATCCCGCCCGCCTTGCCCTCGCCATCGGGCTGGCGTTCTTGCTGGCGGCCACCGCCGTCATCGCCCCGCATTCAGTCCGTGCTGGCGCCGCGGGCCAGAAGGTCGTCATCATCGTCGGGCCGGTCGGCTCGCTTTCGACTAACTACCGGAGCCGCGGGGATTCCATCGCAAGCGCGGCCACTGCGCTGGGCGCCACAGTCGTCAAGGTCTATACGCCGAACGCCACCTGGGCCAATGTGTTGGCCGCTGTCAACGGGGCCAACATCATCGTGTACATCGGCCATGGCAGCGGCTACCCCAACCCGTACGGGCCGAACCTGCTTGCTGACCGGACAAATGGTTGGGGCCTGAACCGATACGCCGGCGCGGGAGACGGTGACAACCTTTCGACCCAGATGGTGTATTGCGGCGAGGCTGCACTCGAGGGCAAGCCGCTGACTTCCTACAACTCCGCCTTCTGCTCGGGCGGACCGATCAGGCCGGCGCCGGGCTTTGTGATGGTCTATTCCAACGCCTGCTATGCACCGGGCGCGGGCGAGACGGAAGAATCAACCCCGAGCAGCGAGGCGACCGCCCTGGCTCGCGTGGGGTACTACTCGCGCCCCATCCTCGCGCTGGGCGGAACCTATTTCGCCAGCGACGTCGGCTCGACATCGGTCGTCACAAAGATTCTGGAGAACCCGACCCGGAGTTTCGGGGACATCTTCAGGATGGCCAACGGATACTCGGCAGATGCGCTGAGGACCTTCCCCCACCCGCACGTCGCCGGTGCCGAAGCCTGGATCCAGAGGACGCAGGGTCCCGGCGGCCTGTGGAGCTACTGGTATGCGTTCGCGGGCGATCCGAACCAGACACCGACGCCCGCGCCACCGACAGCGGCCTTCAGCGCGTCTCCCACCGCGGGGATCGAGCAGCTGTGGGTGGCCTTCACCAATGAGTCCGCCACAGCTGGGCCCACCTCCTGGGCCTGGGACTTCGACAACAACGGGACCACCGACTCGACCGAACGCAGCCCGTCGCATACCTACCCGGTGGCTGGCACGTACAGCGTGAAGCTGACCGCCACTAACAGCCTTGGTAGCCATGCGCTGACCCGTACCAACTATGTAACGGTGACGACGCCGCAGCCGGCGGCATATGTACCCCTTGCACCGGCCAGGCTGCTCGATACTCGGAATGGGAACGGCCTTAGCGGCCCGTTCAGCGCCAACGTCCCCCGCACGTTCCAGGTCACCGGGCGCGGTGGCGTGCCCGCGAATGCGACAGCCGTGACCGGTAACCTGACCGTCACCGCCCAGACAGGCCCAGGTTATGTCTACCTTGGTCCCAGTCCAATTGCGAGCCCACCGACTTCGACCCTCAACTTCCCGGTCGGTGACACCCGCGCCAACGGCGTGACGATGGCCCTCAGCCCAACCGGCGCGCTGAGCGCAACCTTCGGTTACAGCGGGACCACCCATCTCGTCTTCGACGTTACTGGGTACTTCGTACCCGGTTCATCCGGCGCGACCTACGCTCCCGTAACCCCCGCTCGACTACTTGACACCCGCTTCGGCATCGGGCTGAGTGGCCCCTTCAGCGCCGACGTGCCGCGAACCTTCCAGGTCAGTGGACAGGGCGGGGTGCCAACGACCGCGGTCGCTGTCACCGGCAACCTCACCGTCACCCAGCAGTCGGCCGCGGGATACGTCTACCTCGGCCCCGACGCAACCGCCAGCCCCACCAGCTCGACCGTGAACTTCCCGACCGGCGACAACCGAGCGAACAACGTGACCCTGGCCCTGGGGCCCGGTGGCACACTCAGCGCAACCTTCGGTTACAGCGGGACCACCCATCTCATCTTCGACGTCACGGGCTACTTCGTGACCGATGGATCCGGTGCCAGGTACGTTCCACTAACACCCAGTCGGCTGCTGGACACGCGCTTCGGCAACGGGCTGAGCGGCCCCTTCAATGCCAACGCGCCGCGAACCTTCCAGGTAGCCGGACGAGGCGGGGTACCGGGTACCACGATGGGTGTCACCGGCAACCTGACCGTCACCGGTCAGACCATAGATGGCGCGATGTACCTCGGCCCGGATCCTGTTGACTACCCGTCGACTTCAACGCTGAACTTCCCACTCGGCGACAGCCGCGCCAACGGGGTGACGCTCGCCCTCGGCACCGGCGGGAGCCTGAGCGGCACGTTCCTCCCCGCGTGGGGCAACGGCGGCTCGCAACTGATCTTCGACGTCACGGGCTACTTCATTCCCTGAGGACCGAGACCGGACTAGACCCTGCTGGCGCGCCCAACCCGGTGGCGGGCCAATCGGGCCGGGAGATTCGTACCATGGGCCGGCGACTCTCCAGTCGGTACGGTGCAGACCGCTGGACTCCGGTGCAGTCGCCTCGGATGGCCCAGCCTCCTGACGAGGTCAACCGCTCGACGTGCGCCGATCCCCTGCTCCGATATCCACGGTATTGGCGATCCTGCTCGCAGTGGCCACTGCGGCCGGCGCACCGTCGCGACTTGGTGCCGCGGACCCTCCAGCCGGGGGCGCCCCGTGGCCCGTTCCCCCGACAGTCGCCGAAGGGCCCATCACGCTCCCCAACGGGAAGGTGCTCCCCGTCGCTCAGCCCGGCCTCGGTCAGCAGCGTTCGGTGCAGGCCGAGATGGAGGCGGAACACGCCGACGGGATCTATGACTTCAGGCCCGGCCTAAGGCCCGCCCCGCTGGCGGCGCCCACCGCGTCGATCGCCCTCGCATCGACGGCGACCGATCTCGGTACTGCCTCGCTCTTGGGCCTGGCCGACCCATACGAGGGTCGCGATGCGACCCTCGCAACCAACCTGCCGAACGGGCTGCGCAAAGAGGTCCTCGGCTTCCTGCCCTACTGGATGCTCAGCGCCGACGAGTTGCAGTGGATGCGCTACGAACTGGTCTCGACGGTCGCGTATTTTGGTGTAGCTGCTCAGTCTGACGGCACCCTGGCCACCTACTCGACAGGCTGGAGCGGCTGGAACAGTTCCGCAATGACCGGAGTCATCAATGCCGCCCACGCACGCGGCGTCCGTGTCGTTCTTACCGTGACCATGATGGCGTGGGATGGGGGGGCCCAGCAGGCTGCGCTGCTCGGCAGCGCCGGGGCTCGCACCACGCTCGTGAATGCGATCGTGGCTGCGGTCGGCGACCGGAACGCCGATGGCGTCAACCTCGACTTCGAGCCGGTTGCGGTGGCGCAACGGGACCAGTACACGTCATTCGTGCGGCAGCTCAAGGCGGCTCTCGTCGCGGCAGGCGTCGGCTCATACCTGACCGTGTGCACCATGGCCGGGGCTGCAACGTGGGCCACTGGGTACGATTTGACCGGCCTGGTAGCTGCGGGCGCCGCCGACGAGCTTTTCGTGATGGGTTACGACTACAGCTGGTCGGGCTCGGCTCGAGCCGGCGGCGTGGCGCCGATGGACGCGCCCTACATGCTCGACGTGAACGAGTCCGTCGCGGATTACCTCGAGATCGTGGCGGGTTCCAAGATCATCTGGGGCGTCCCGTACTACGGTCGGACGTGGCTGACGCAGTCGGATTCGCTCAACGCCTCGACCGTGCCCGGGGCGTCGGGGTCGTCGAAGGCGTACTACTACGTGGGCAACCTTGTGCTGTCCGGCCGATACGGAAGGCTGTGGGACGGAGTCGGCAAGGTGCCGTGGTTCCGCTACTACGACAGCGTGGCCGCTTCCTGGGTTGAGGGCTATTACGACGACGCGGCGTCGCTTGCCGAGAAATGGGACATGGTCAACCAGCGCGACCTGGCAGGCACCGGCATGTGGACGCTGCTGATGGATCAAGGAAGCGCAGACCTCTGGAATCTCCTCGCGAGCAAGTTCGTTCTCGAAGTCCCCCAGGTGTCCGAGACGTATGACCCGCCGCGGACCTTGTACTTCGCGGCGGGCACCTATGTCGGCCGCCAGTTCAACGCGACCGGGGCCATCACCGCCAGCCTGTCCTACACCCTGGCCAGCGGCTCGAACGCGCCGACCAGCCAGCGCAGCACGATCCCCAACCAGGCCGGGACCTGGTACTACATCACCGCCGGGATGTGGGCGGGCTACTGGATCCAGGAGTCGGCAGGCACCGTCCTCGGGGCCCCACCGCCGCCCCAGGCGACGACCTTCGTCCCGCTGCCCCCGACCCGGATCCTTGACACCCGAGTCGGCAATGGGCTGGCCGGCCCGTTCACCGCCAACACCCCGCGCACCTTCCAGGTCAGCGGCCGGGGCGGGGTGCCGGCCACCGCGGTCGCGGTCACTGGCAACCTGACTGTCACCAACCCGACGACAGTCGGCTACGTTTACCTCGGCCCCAACCCGACGGCCAGCCCGACCAGCTCGACCCTGAACTTCCCGGCCGGCGACAACCGGGCCAACGGGGTGACCGTGGCGCTCAGCTCGAACGGCACCCTGAGCGCCACCTACAGCCCGTCGTCAGGCGCCACCACCGACCTCCTGTTCGACGTCACCGGCTACTTCCTGCCCGACCCGGCGGGCGCGACCTTCGTCCCGCTGCCCCCGACCCGGATCCTTGACACCCGAGTCGGCAATGGGCTGGCCGGCCCGTTCACCGCCAACACCCCGCGCACCTTCCAGGTCAGCGGCCGGGGCGGGGTGCCGGCCACCGCGGTCGCGGTCACTGGCAACCTGACCGTCACCAACCCGACTCAACCTGGCTTCGTGTTCCTCGGGCCCCATCCTGTCGCCAGCCCGACCAGCTCGACGGTGAACTTCCCCCTCGGGGACACCCGGGCCAATGGGGTGACGGTGGCACTCGGCCCCACCGGCAGCCTGAGTGCGACCTTTGGCTACTCCGGCACGACCCACCTCATCTTCGACGTGACCGGCTACTTCGTGCCCGATGACAGCGGCGCCACTTTCGTCCCGCTGACGCCCGCTCGCCTGCTCGACTCCCGGGTCGGCAATGGGCTGTCCGGGCCGTTCAGCGCGTTGACCCCCCGCACCTTCCAGGTCACCGGCCTGGGCGGGGTGCCGGCCAACGCGACCGCGGTCACCGGCACCCTGACCGCCACCAACCCGACCCAACCTGGCTTCGTGTTCCTCGGGCCCGATCCGGTCGCCAACCCGACCAGCTCAACCCTGAACTTCCCGTTGGGTGACACCCGGGCCAACGGGGTCACGGTGGCCCTCAGCCCCACCGGCAGCCTGAGTGCGACCTTTGGCTACGCCGGCACCACAGACCTCGTGTTCGACGTGACCGGCTACTTCGTGCCCTGAGGGAAGACCGGCTGCTCGACCATGAGCCCGGGCGCCCCGGTCGCTACGTGCGAGCGGGCCGCTGGCGCCCTGAGAGCACCCGCTGCCATATCGCTCGCATCCCGGCGCGATGCCGCTCGACGCTGAACCGTTGCGCGTCCGCCGCTACGGCGGCGGGATCGTAATCGGGGACGCGCTCGAGGGCCTCAGCAAAGTTGCCGTCGCGCACCAAGGTGCCGGTCACGCCGTTGATGACGATATCGGTCAGCCCCCCAACCGCGGCGGCCACCACCCAGCGGCCGGAGGCGATCGCTTCGGCCGCAACCAGGCCATAGGGCTCGACCCGGGAGGGGACCAGGACCACGTCGTGGCTGGCCATGAGTCCAGGCACCTCGGCCGGATTGACTTCGCGAAGTCCGGGCCCAACCAGGGTATCGGCCAGACGTCGCGCGACGTCGACGCCCTTCTCTGCAACGTCGCCTCCCAGGTAGAGGATCCGGCGACGGGGTGGCCTGGGCGAAGGGCCAAAGCGGGCAAGGTCGATGCCGGGTGGGATAATCTCGGCTCGGCCGCCGAGGCGGCCGACCTGTTCCGCGGTCTCGGCCGAGTTGGCCACGACCGCGTCCGCGGATCGGATCACCCTGCGGGCGAGCCAGCGATGCACCACGGAGCGCTGGGCCGCATCGCGGACGTCGGCGCCATGCGCGTACACGACCAGAGGTAGTCCTCGCAGGCGCGCGGCGAGCAACGCCGGGGGGCCGGTGGCAAGCACGAAGTGCGCTTCCACGCCGTCGAAACGGCCCCGGGTGGTGAGGGCCTCCCAAACAAGTCGAGCGAATCGACCCCAGCGCGAGCCGTCGTACCGATGCGGGGCGACTACGTGGACCGTGAGGCCGGGATCACCCAGCCGATCTCGAACGAAAGCCCCAGCGGCTGGCCGATCGGGAGTCGGGTATCGCGCGGTCACGACCAGCAGGCGCATGGAGCCCGACGGTAGCACGGGTATCATCGCGACCAATGTCGACCATCGCCGCTCCCCGCCGCGCGGATGGGCGCCTGCCGAATCAGCTTCGTCCCGTGAAGATTGTGCCCGATTACCTGAAGTTCGCCGAAGGTTCGGCCCTTATCCGGGTTGGCGAGACCCGTGTCCTGTGCGCGGCCACGTTGGAAGATCGCGTGCCGCCCTTCCTGCGGGGCAAAGGCACCGGGTGGGTGACCGCGGAGTACAGCATGCTGCCGCGGGCCGGAACAGAACGGACGCCGCGCGAGGCGAGCACTGGCCGGATCGGCGGCCGCACGCATGAGATCCAGCGCCTGATCGGTCGATCCCTGCGCTCGGTGGTCGATTTGGGGGGTCTGGGCGAGCGCAGTTTGACCCTGGATTGCGACGTCCTCCAGGCCGATGGCGGCACTCGTACCGCGTCGATCACCGGGGCCTACGTGGCCCTGGCCCGCGCTCTGAACCGGTTCGGGATGGGCCACCTCCTGACCGGCCGGGTCGCGGCCGTGAGCGTGGGGATCGGGGGTGGGACGCTCCTCCTCGACCTCGACTATGCCGAGGACTCCTCAGCCGGGGTGGACTTCAACGTGGTGATGCTCGACGACGGGCGTTTCGTCGAGGTCCAGGGCACCGCCGAGCAGACCCCGTTCAGCGGGGAGCAGATGGCCGAGATGGTGAGCCTTGCGGCCGCCGGCATCCGCCAGCTCTACGAGCTGCAGCGCGAGGCGATTGCAGCCCCCGCCGCGGAGTGAGCCGGCTCCTGGTCGCCACCCACAACCCCGGCAAGCTGGCCGAGTTCCGGCGCCTGTTGGCCGACCTGGAGGCGGACGTGGTGAGCCCCAGCGAGATGGGCGTTCGGATGGACGTGCCCGAGCCGCACGCGACCTACGCCGAGAACGCCGCGGCGAAGGCGGTCGCGCTCTGCCGCGCCACGGGGGAGATCACGTTGGCCGACGACTCGGGGATCGAGGTCGCGGCGCTGGGCTGGGGACCGGGTGTCCACTCCGCGCGGTTCGCGGCGCCCGACGGACCATCCGGGGCCGAGCTCCTGCTCCATCGCCTGGCTGGCGTCGCCGATCGCAGGGTGCGGATGGTGTGCTGGCTCGCCCTGGCCACTCCGGCGCCACGGAATGGCGGTCGACCCAGCGTCGAGCTGTTCGAGGGCGCCGTCTCGGGGCGGGTGGCGGAACAACCACGCGGGGCGGGCGGTTTCGGCTACGACCCCATCTTCGAGCTGGCTGACGGGCGCACCACGGCGGAGCTGCCCGAGGCGACGAAAGATGCGCAGTCCCATCGCGGCCGCGCGGTTGCTGCCGCGATGCCGCGCCTGCAGGAGCTCCTGTCGGTCCGCGCTAGAATGCCGATCACAGCGGAGGACGCATGAACGAAGCCTCGTCCGTGCGCATCCACCCCACGGCTGACGTCTCGGCTGAGGCGATCATCGGCCCCGGCACCAGCATCTGGAACCAGGCCCAGGTCCGCGAGCGTGCCCGGATCGGGTCGGACTGCGTGATCGGCAAGAACGTGTACGTGGACTTCGACGTGGTGGTCGGCGATCGGGTCAAGATCCAGAACAACGCCTCCCTGTACCACGGCGTGACCGTCGAAGACGGCGTGTTCATCGGCCCCCACGTGTGCCTCACGAACGACCGATTACCGCGCGCGGTGGACCCGGACGGGTCGTCCAAGACCGACGCCGACTGGGAGGTCGGCCTCATCCGGGTCCGTGCTGGGGCTGCGCTCGGCGCGGCCAGCGTGGTGCTGCCCGGGGTCACGATCGGCCGCTGGGCGCTGGTCGGAGCCGGGAGCGTCGTGACCCGCGACGTCGCGGACTACGCCCTGGTCCTCGGCAACCCGGCCCGTCGAATCGGGAGCGCCTGCCCCTGCGCGGAACCGCTGCCCGACGGGCCGGATGGGACGCCGTTTGCCGGGCCGTGCCCCAGTTGTGGCCGCCAGTTCCCGCCGGCGGAGGATGTGGCGTGAAGATCGTTTCGGTGGTGGGGGCACGACCCCAATTCGTGAAGGCTGCGCCGGTCAGTCGGCAGCTTCGGCGGCGTCACCACGAGGTGCTGGTACACACCGGCCAGCACTACGACGATGCCATGAGCGCCGCCTTCTTCCGGGACCTCGACCTGCCGCAGCCGGATCACGATCTGGGAGTGGGGAGCGGGACGCACGCCATCCAGACGGCCGAGATGCTGCGTCGCTTGGAGCCGCTGCTCAGCGACGAGGCCCCCGACGCCGTCCTCGTCTATGGGGACACGAATTCCACCCTGGCAGGCGCCCTGGCCACCGCGAAGCTGGTCGACGGCGCCGGAAAGCGGCCATGGCTGGCTCACGTCGAAGGAGGCCTGCGTTCGTTCAACCCATCCATGCCCGAGGAGCGGAACCGGATCGTGGCCGATCACCTCTCGGACCTCCTCCTGGCTCCAACCCCGGCCGCAATGGCCAACCTCGCTCGAGAGGGTTTGGCGGAGCGCGCCACGATGGTCGGCGACGTGATGGTGGATGCGTTCATGGCGGCGTCGTCTCGAGCCGACGACCTCCTGCCTCCGGTTGCGCAGGCGCAGCCCTACCTCCTCCTGACCCTGCACCGCCCGTCCAACGTGGACGATCCCGCGCGCCTGGGCGCGTGGCTGGAGGCGGTGGCGGAGCAGGCAGGTCCCATCCTCTTCCCGGTCCATCCGCGCACCCGGGCCATCCTCGCCGGGGCGGAGGTCCCGATCCCGGCGTCGGTGACGCTGCTCGAGCCGGTGGGATACCTGGCCATGGTGGCGCTGGAGCGCGCCGCCCGCGTCATCGCCACCGACTCGGGCGGCGTCCAGAAGGAGGCCTACCTGGCCGGCGTGCCGTGCGTCACCCTGCGCGCCGAGACGGAGTGGATTGAGACCCTCGAGGCGGGCTGGAACCGCCTGTGCCCCGAGCCAAGCAACGCCCCCTCCGCCATCGCCACAGCCGATGAGGTGGACCGATCCGCACTCCGGCCTCCACTCTTCGGCGACGGTCATGCTGCCGAGCGCATCGTGGAAGCCCTGGAGCGTCTGACCGCGGGCCGAGCCGCCGCCCTCGTGGCCTCGTGATCCCGATCGCGCGTCCGCTGCTCGGCCCGGAGGAGCAGGCGCTGGTTGCCGAGACCCTGGCCTCCGGATCCCTGGCCCAGGGGCCGCGCGTCCGCGAGCTCGAGGAGCGCTTCGCAGCCTTCGTGGGCGTGCCGCATGCGGTCGCGACCTCCTCGGGAACGACGGCCCTGTACCTCGCACTGCTGGCTGCCGGGGTGGGCCCGGAAGACGAGGTCATCACGGTGCCATTCACCTTCATCGCGAGCGCCACCAGCGTCCTGTACACCGGGGCGCACCCCGTCTTCGTCGACGTCGAGCCCGGGTCGTTCAACATCGACCCGACCCGGGTGGAGGCGGCCATCACGCCGCGGACGCGGGCCGTCATGCCGGTCAGCCTGTACGGTCAACCGGCCGATCTGCCGGCCATCGAGGCCATTACCGAGCGGCGTGGGCTGGCGCTCATCGAGGACGCGGCGCAGAGTCATGGCGCGGCGCTTGATGGCCGCAGATCGGGGAGCTGGGGACAGGGCGTGTTCAGCTTCTACCCGACCAAGAACATGACCACCGGCGAGGGCGGCATGATCACGACCGCCGACGCCGACCTGGCGGAATGGGCTCGCCTGCGCCGCGAGCACGGCATGAAGATCCGGTACCACCACGAGGTGCTGGGCTACAACTTCCGGATGACCGATATCCACGCCGCCATCGGCCTGGCCCAGCTCGACAAGCTGCCGGCCTTCAACGCGCGCCGGATCGCGATTGCGGCCCGGTATTCCGCCTCGCTGCAGGGCGTGGTGACCCCGCGGCTGAGTCCGGGCGCGACCCATGTCTTTCATCAGTACACCTTGCGCGTGCTGAGGCGCGACGCCTTCGCCGAGCGGCTCCGCGAGCGTGGCGTGGGCACCGGCGTCTATTACCCGATCCCGGTGCACCGCCAGAAGCCATTCATCGAGCTGGGATATGGGGACCAGTCGTACCCGGTCAGCGAGCAGCTCTCGGAGGAGGTCGTGTCGATCCCGGTCCATCCCGGCCTGCGTGACGAGGAAGTGGACGCGGTCATCGAAGCCGTGAATGCCACGGCCGCCGAGCTGGGATCACATCCCGAGAGCCGGGTGGCCGCGTGAGCGGAGACCCCCTGCGGGCGGCGGTCTTCGGCCTGGGGTCGATGGGTGCCAATCATGCACGCGTCCTAAATGCGCTCCCCGGCGTCGAGCTGGTAGGCGTCATGGACACGGCCTCCGACGCTGTCAACCGCGCGACCTCGGGACGGACGGCTCGGGGCTATACCGATGTAGCCGCGATGCTGGCGGCGGAGCGACCCGACCTGGTCGTGGTGGCCGTCCCTACATCTCTGCATCACGAGGTCACCCTGCAGGCACTCGAAGCCGGAGCCCACGTCCTGGTCGAGAAGCCCATCGCCGCCACTCGGGCCGAAGGTGAGGAAATGATCGCGGCGGCTCAGGCACGGAATCTCCTGCTCACGGTCGGACATATCGAGCGCTACAATCCCGCCGTCCGCGAACTCAAGCGCCGCCTCGGGGAGGGGGAACTGGGCCGGATCTTCCAGGTGCGGGCGACCCGCCTTGGACCCTTTCCCGCCCGCATTCGCGACGTTGGGGTGGTCGTCGACCTGGCGCCCCACGACCTCGACGTGATGCGCTACCTGCTCGAATCGGAGCCGATCCGCCTGTATGCCGAGACGGAGCAGCGGATCCACACGGACCACGAAGACCTCCTCACGGGGATCGTCAAGTTTGCGTCGGGGGCCGTCGGCCTGCTGGAGATCAACTGGCTGACACCGACCAAGGTGCGCACGGTCAGCGTCACCGGTGAGCGCGGCATGTACCTGGCCGACTATCTGACCCAGGACCTCGTCTTCTATGCCAATCCGGAGTCGGGTTCGGTGGCCGAAGGGGAGATCATCTGGCGCCACATCAAGCGCGAAGAGCCCCTGGTGGTGGAGCTGGGGGAGTTCGTCGCCGCGATCCGAGACGGAAGACCGTCACCCGTTGACCCCCACGACGCGTTGGTGGCGCTCCTTCTGGCGCGCGCGATGGTGGATGCGGCGGAGCGTGGCGTGATGATCGGGCAGGAAGAGCTCGCCGAGCTGCTGCATTGAACATCGCCGTCGTCGGGCTGGGACACATCGGCCTGCCGCTTGCGGTCCAGTACGCCAGCCGTGGGCATACGGTGATCGGGTGTGACCTGGACACCCGCGTCGTCGAGGCCGTCAACCGTGGCGAGTCGCCGCATGCCGACGAGCCGGCCCTGATCGAGCGCGTTCGCCACCTCGTCAGCGAGGGCCTGCTGAGCGCCACGACCGACGACGTGGCGGGGGTCCGCCAGGCGGAGGTGATCGTCGTCATCGTGCCGGTGGTGGTTGACGACGCACGCCAGGTGGACTACTCCCAGGTCGACGCCGCCACTCGCGACGTGGCGCGTGGGCTGCAGCCGGGAACGCTCGTCATCTACGAGACCACGCTGCCCATCGGGACCACCCGGGACCGGCTGGGACCGATGCTGGAGGCGGGCTCCGGGCTGCGGGTGGACCGCGACTTCCACCTCGCCTTTTCCCCCGAACGGGTCCTCGTCGGCCGGGTACTGCTCGACCTGCAGCGCTACCCGAAAATCGTGGGCGCGACCAGGCCGGAGGGTACCCAGCGGGCAGTCGACTTCTACACCGCCGTCCTGGAGCCGGGGACCGAGATCCGTGCGGTGGCCAGCGCCGAGGCGGCGGAGATGACCAAGCTGGCCGAGACGACGTATCGCGACGTGAACATCGCTCTGGCCAACGAGTTTGCGCAGGTCGCCGCGCGACGTGGGATCGACGTGACCGAGGTCATCGCGGCGGCCAACTCGCAGCCGTACAGTCACATTCACCAGCCGGGGGTCGGCGTGGGCGGCCATTGCATCCCGGTCTACCCCCACCTCCTGTTCAGCGCGGAGCCCGGCATGCGCCTGCCGCCCCTGTCCCGGGCGGTCAACGACGGCATGGCGGCGTATGCCGTGGACCGGCTGGCCGAGGCACTCGGCTCCCTGGACGGCGCCGCGGTGCTGATCCTGGGGATCGGCTATCGGGGCGACGTCCACGAGGACTCCTTCAGCAGCGCCTTCTTGCTCCGAGACGCGCTGCGGGCCGGCGGCGCCTCCGTGTACGCCCACGATCCGTACTTCGACGCCGATCACCTTCGGCGGCGCGGCTTCGAACCCTACGACCTCCGGGCCCCGGTGCCGGTCCGCGCGGCCATCCTGCAGGCCGCCCATACCGCGTACCGAGACCTGGATCCGGCCGCCCTCCCCGGCCTCGAAGTCCTGCTCGACGGTCGCAACGCGCTGGATCGGGGTCGCGTGGAATCCGCCGGCGTTCGCTACCTCGGAGTCGGGCGCTGAGCACGGCCGACCCTGAACCTACCCCCAGCGTCGGCCTCGCCGCCGGCCGCGGCGTGTGGGTGGTGCTGCCGACCTACAACGAGCGCGAGAACCTGTCCCGGGTCGCCGACGCTGTCCTGGACGCGCTCCCCGAGGCGCGGCTGTTGGTCGTTGACGACAGCTCTCCGGATGGGACCGGAGACCTGGCGGACACGCTGGCGGCGGCAGATCCGCGGGTCGAGGTCCTGCACCGGCCGGCCAAGGAGGGCCTGGGGGTGGCCTACCGAGACGGATTCAAGCGCGTCCTCGACAAGCCGGGAACTATGGCCGTCATCCAGATGGACGCCGATTACAGCCACGATCCAGCCGATCTGCCGCGCCTGCTGGCTCCGCTCATGCGTGACGCGGACCTCGTCCTGGGGACCCGATGGATGCCCGGCGGCGGGACGCGAGGCTGGCCATGGCATCGGCGCATGGTCAGCCGCGGCGGCACCGCGTTCGCTCGGGTCGTCCTGCTCCTTCCGTACCGCGACCTGACCGGAGGTTTCAAGGCCTGGCGCCGTGAGCTGTTGGAGGCCATTCGGCTCCGCGAAGCCGACGCCCAGGGTTATGGGTTTCAGGTCGAGACGACCTGGTGGGCGCATCGGCGGGGAGCAACGATCCAAGAGATCCCCATCGTCTTCCGCGAGCGGCAGGCGGGGACCTCGAAGATGACCGGCTCGATCGTGGGGGAAGCCATCATCCTCGTCCTGCGCCTGCGCTGGCAGGCCATGGTCCGGAGGCTCGGACGGCCGCGTGGCGACCGCTGAGCGCTTCGGGTACCATGCGCGCTCGCCCAGCCATGCCACCCGCTGATCGTCCCTGCCTTGCGTTGACAGGAGCCGCATGACCTACCGCAGCCGCCCCGCCCCCCGCCGCCGACATCGGGCGCGTTGGCAGGACGAGCTTCGGACCCAACGCCTGCTCGTCGGCGGGTTCGCAGCCGCGATTGCCATCGCGCTTGGCCTGTTTGGCATGACCGCGTGGAACAGCTACTCCGACAGCCACCTGCGCCAGATGCTGATGGTCGACGGCACCGCCGTCTCGCGCGAGGCGGTGGACCTGCGCCAGGCCATCATCGGCGCCGAGCTGCAGGCGACCGGCCTGGACCTGAATGCGCAGCTGGGTGGCGCGCGAGACGCGATCCTCCAGCAGCAGCTGTCGGCCGTCGTCGACCAATTCAACACCCTCACGTCAGCCGCCACCGACTCGCTGGTGGACGGCCTGTTCCAGGCCGTCCACGCCGAGACCTACGCGATCAGCGTCGCCGACGCCGAGATCGATGCCGAGATCGCCGTCCGCCAGACGCTTTCGCCCCGCGTCCGGGTGTCCATGATCACGGTGAACGCGTTGGCCGAGGATGCGCCGACCGGGACCGAACCGACGGAGGCGGACTTCGCTCGAGCGGAGGGGGAGGCTGATGACCTGCGGGCCGAGCTGGACGACGGCGGGGACTTTGCGGCCATCGCCGCCGAGCACTCCGACGATCCCGCCTCGGCCCAGGCGGACGGACTCGTCGGCACCGTCGAGGGGGACGACGTCCAGTTCGGCTACCTCTTTCCCCTCGCCAACGGCGCTGAGGCGGGCGACCTGGTGGGCCCGGTCCGAACCGAGAACGGGTACGTGATCCTCCGCGTGGAGGCGCGCTCCGAAGAAGGACCCTTCACCTCCCTGATCGACCTTCTCGCGAGCGCGCGGGTGACCACGGCGGACTACCGGGCCTATATCGCGGATGAGCTGCGGCGCCGCGCGTTCCGCGCCTACTTCGAGCAAGAGGTGGTGGTTTCCCCGGCTCCCCAGCGCGAGATCGCCCAGATCCTGATCTTGAACGACCAGGGCGTGCCCGTTCCCAAGCAGCGCATCCGCCACCTCCTGGCCCAACCCCTGCCGGGAGCGGAGGACCAGTCCGTGGCCACCGAGGAGGAGTGGCAGGCCGCCCTGGACCGGGCCGAGGCCTGGTACGAGCAGGTCCAGGACCCGGACGCCGACTGGTTCACGCTCGCCACCCAGAGTGACGACCCCGGCTCGCGGGATGACGGCGGCGACCTCGGCTGGTATGACCCGACCAGCGGTCAGTTTGTGCCTGAGTTCGAGGCTGCGATTGCGGGGCTCACGGTCGGCGAGATCAGCGAGCCGGTTCGGACCGATTTCGGCTACCACGTCATCGAGGTCACCGATCAGCGCACCACGGCTCTCGGCTTCGCCCAGGACCTGATCGACGACCTCCAGGCCGATCCCGACTCGTTCGGCGCCGTGGCGGAGGCCAACAGCGAAGACTCGTCCACGCGCACCAAGGGGGGAAACGCTGGTTGGGTGGCACGCTACGAAGAGGTCGCAGAGCGTGAAGCGGCCATTTTCGCGCTGCAGGACGTCGGCGACATCAGCAGCGCCCCGGTCGTGGTGGGCAACCAGATCTGGATCTTCAAGCTGCTCAACTCGATCGAGCTGCGGGGCATCGACGACAATCGGCTCAACACCATCCGCGCGACCGGCTACCCCCGCTGGTACGACGAGCTGAAGGCCGAGGGCCAGATCTGGATCGACACCCAGCTGCAATTGGACGCCGCCCCGACGGCGTGAGCGACGGCCGATGACGGACGCCAGGCGAGGGCTGGACCTCCTCCTCGCGGCCGCTGGTCTGGATCCAGGCGCCGGCATTCAGGCCGTCTCCGCGGATCGGCTGGCCGCCATCCCGTTCGACCCCAGCCTCCCCCTCCTCATCCTGGCCGTGGATCCCGAGCAGGACCCGATCGTGGCCGGGACCTTGCCCGGTCGGCACGTCCGCTCCGGCCCGCAGGCCGTCCTTGCGGCGATGTATCCCCATGGCCATCCGATCTGCCCACTGCCCGCCGGTGACCTCAGCACCGTCGACGCGGTGGATGACGCGACCCTGCGGGCCGGGGACTGGCTGGTGCCGGCCCTGCCGCCCGACGACAACCTCGCCTCGCCGCACGGAATGGCAGCCATCAGCGCGCGGCTGCGCGCGCCGGACGGGTGCCCGTGGGATCGCCGCCAGGACCATCGCAGCCTGCGGACCTACCTCCTGGAGGAGGCCTACGAGACGGTGGACGCCATCGAGCGCGGCAGCCCGGACGAGCTGGCCGAGGAGCTGGGCGACCTGTACCTCCAGGTCATCCTCCACGCCCAACTGGCGGCCGAGGCCGGCCAGTTCGATCTGACCGATGTGTATCGCACCCTCGGAGCCAAGATCGTTCGCCGCCACCCGCACGTCTTCGGTGACCTGGCCGTGACCGGAGTCGAGCAGGTGGTCGCCAACTGGGAGACCATCAAATCCGCCGAGCGCGAGGAAGGCGGTCGCCCGCCCGCCTCCTTCGCCGGCGTGGCACGGGCGCTGCCGGCGCTGCCCGCGAGTCGCGAGATCCAGGAACGAGCATCAGCTCTGGGTTGGGACTGGCCGGCGGTCGAGGGCGTGTGGGACAAGGTCGGCGAGGAGCTCGACGAGCTGCGGGCCGCCGCGGCCGCCGATCCGTCTCTCGCCGGCGAACGGCTGCATGAGCTGGGCGACGTCTTGTTCGCCCTGGTCAACCTGGGGCGCTGGCTCGGTCTCGACCCCGAGGAGGCGCTGCGCGCGGCGAACCGGCGCTGGGTGGAGCGCTACACCGCCGTCGAGGCGCTGGCCGCGGAGCGCGGGCTCGCACTCGCCGACCTGGATGCCGAGGCCAAGGACGAGCTTTGGAACGAGGTCAAGGCTCGGTGACCGTCCCCCGGGTGGCGCTCGTGGCCCACGCGTCACTCCCCGACGACACGCGGGTTCGACGACAGGCCGAGGCGCTGCGCGACGCCGGGTATGACGTGGACCTGTTCGGGCTGCGCGACCCCGGGCAGCCCGAGGTCGAAGACTGGCGCGGACTGCGGATCATTCGGCTGCCCGTTCGGCGAGCCTTCACCGGATTCGCCGGCCACCTGGCGGAGTACCTCGCCTTCGCCAGCCTGATCTCCGTCCGGTTGGCCATGGAGCATCGACGGCGGCAGTACCGAATGGTCCAGGTTGCAACACTGCCCGATTTTCTGGTCTTCGCTGCTCTACCTGTTCGGCTGACCGGGGTCCCGTTGCTGCTGGACCTCCACGAGGACATGCCCGCGTTCTTTCGTGACCGATTCAGCAGTCCGGGCCTGCGACCGCTTGTCACCCTCGTGACCGCGGCCGCACGTGCCAGCGCGGCGGTCGCGGACGCCATCATCGCGGTGCACGAGCCGCTTCGTCAGTTGGCGATCGCACGCGGGGTACCGGCTCACCGGATCTCCGTGGTCATGGATAGCGCCGACGAGCGCATCTTCGAACCCACCCGTCACGCCCGCCGCGCCTTCATGGCGGACGGGCGGCTCCGGCTCGTCCACCACAGCAATCTGCAGCGTATCTACGGCCTCGACCTCGCGGTGGAAGCGGTGTCCCTCCTCGATCCGGCGCTCGACGCCCACCTGGACGTTTTTGGCGACGGGCCCTTCCGGCGGCAGATCGAGGCCGCCATCGCTCGCCACGCGGTCGGCGACCGGGTGACGCTCCACGGACGGGTGCCGCAGGACGATCTGCCAGCGGTCCTGGCGGCTGCCGACATCGGTCTGGTTCCAACCCGACCCGAGCCGTACATGGAGTACTCCTTGTCGACCAAGCTGATCGAGTACGTGGCCATGGGCGTGCCCGTCATCGCCAGCGACCTGCGCACCTTCCGATCCCACTTCGATGGGGCGGCGATTCGTTTCGTCCCCGGAGGCGACCCGCAGGCGCTTGCCCAGGCCATCGGGACCATGGCATCCGACCCCAGCGCCGCCACGTCCCAGGCCGCCGAAGCCCGACGCCAGGCGGTCCCCTATGCGTGGGCCGTCCAGTCGGCGCACTACCTGGCCGTTGTCGAGGGCCTGTTGGCTCGCGGTAGACTCGTCGCGTCGGGCGGGGCGTAGCGCAGCCCGGTAGCGCACCTGCTTTGGGAGCAGGAGGTCGGCGGTTCGAATCCGCCCGCCCCGACCACCCGCCAGCCACGCAGTGGAGGACGATCACGGGACCGATGACGCCGGCCTCCCCGTCGCGCCAGCCGGCGGGCGAGCTGTTGGTTCCCGTGGCCCCGACCGGGACGGCCTATCGGCTCGCCAAGCGCATCCTCGATGTCGTCGGCTCGCTCATCGGCCTGGTGGTCGTCTCACCCCTGATGCTGGGGCTGGGTCTTGCGGTCAAGCTCGACTCGCCCGGGCCGGTTTTGTTTCGGCAGGTACGGCTGGGTCTCGGCGGCCGCCCGTTCACGGTCCTGAAATTCCGAACCATGCATCTCAGCGCTGACGAGCGTCGCCACCAGGAGCACATCCGGGAGCTGCTCCATGCTGGCCGCACAGCCGACCATGCCACCTGGACGCCCATCGCCGCCGATCCGCGGGTGACGGGGATCGGGATGTTCCTCCGCCAGTCGCACCTCGATGAGCTCCCTCAGCTGGTCAACGTCCTCCGCGGCGAGATGAGCCTGGTCGGCCCGCGCCCGCCCATCCCCTACGAGGTGGAGTTGTACGAACCGTGGCATTTGCCCAGGCTGTCGGTCCTACCCGGGCTGACGGGGCTGTGGCAGTCGCGGGGGTGGGGCCAGCTCAGCTTCGGCGAGGGTGTCAAGCTCGACATCGAGTACGTCAAACGCCGCTCGTTCGGGCTCGACCTCCGGATCATCCTGCGGACGCTGTGGCAGCTCCTCCGGGGGCGCCAGTTCTAGTCGCCTCGGGTACGGCCATGGAGCCGATTCCCAGCAGGAACCAGAACAGGAACGCCGCCGTGTTGCCCTCCAGGAGCATGGTCGTGACCGTCGCGACGCAGACCACCACAGTGGCGGACACCACGCCAGCCGGCACGCTGAACCGGCTTCCGGTGGCCCCGCGCAACGCGCGGATGGGCTGAATCAGGGCGGTGCCGATCATGGCCAGGAACGCACTGAAGCCGAGGACTCCGCCTTCAACGCCCATGTGGAGCCAGAAGTTGTCAACCGTCAATTGGTTGGTCAGCAGGAGGTCCGTCCCGTAGCCGACGTGTACCGGGGATCCGAAGACGGATGCGGCTGCACCGCCATATCGACCCGGGCCGACGCCGAGGATCGGGTGCTCGACGACGATTGGAAGCGCGTTGACGATGAACAGGCTGCGCAGGTCGCGACCCTCGCCGACCGCATTGAACCGGTTGATGGTGGTCGCAAACGGGTCGTAGCCCAGTGATGCTCCGGCCAGGATTCCCTTGGGCATGACGACGGCCGTGACATAGGCCAACAGGACGACAACCCCGAATGCCACCAGCGCACGGCGGTCGATGATGAGGGCGAGGACGCCGAAGCCGACCGCCACCCCGAGCCACGAGCCACGCGAGTACGTCAGCAGGAGCGCCAGGACGAGCGCGAGCGCCATCCCGAAGGCGATCCACCAGCTGCGGTCCCGCGGCAGCCGGACAAGGGAGAACACGGTGAACGGCAGAGCCATGCCAATGAGCGTGCCCAGGATGTTCGGGTCTCTGACCAGTGAACCGAAGCGGACTCCTTCTCCCGACACCCCGGCGACCGGCGTGACGCCCAACAGGTCGGGCGATAGCAGCGCCTGACCGATGGCCAGCAGCGAGGTGAATGCGACGACACCCGCGATCGCCCACATTGCCCGGTGGGCATCCTCGTGGCTGTAGCCGACCATGCGGGGAAGGTAGAAGAGAATCGCGGCGTCCAGCGTAAACAGCAGGCCCGCCACCGCCACGGCCGGCGGCACCGCGTTGAAGATCGCGGATACGACGCTGATGGCGCCGAAGACAGCCAGGGCCCCCGTAAATGGGTGGCGCAGCGCGGTGACCAGCGTGCCGCGCCGTGCCCCGACCCAGGCCACCGCGAGCGTCATCAATACGAGCAATGCCTCCGAAAAGAAGCGGGACACGGAACGGACCTCTTCGGGGAGCAGGCGCTCGCCGGCGTACAGGTCGATGAGGGCCGGGGAAAGCACGACGACGATCAACATCACCCGAGGCCAGCGGACCGACGCCAGGCCCAGAAGCACCAGCAGGGCGAAGCCGGCGATCATGAATGCCGCGGTCGAGAGATATGCCGCCCCAATGACCAGGACGCCGAGACCGATGGCGAGCGCCGCGACCGCGCGCCCCGAGACGGCCTGGAACGTGTTCGAGATGGCTGCTCCGCCGCCGTTCATGCGATCAACTCGGCGGGCCGGCGGCAGAGGATCCGAGGTACCAACCCGCCAACTCCGCTTCGCCGCCGAGCAGGCGTCCCATCTCCAGCCGAACCGCATCCCGCACAGGAATGAGAAGGTAGTAGTTCAGCGGATCGACGGGCAGGTCGACGTACCCCGGCCAGCCCAGGACGACGCGGTCGATGTCCCCAGATGCAATGAGGGGCGCGAGGCTGGCGAGATCGCCCGCCTGCGTGCGCGGGAAGTCGGTCGTCACCGTCTCCGATACGGCGGTCAGCAGCCCGGGCAGGGAGATGAGCAGGTTCGTATTGGCGAATTTCTGCTGAACGGCGAGCAGGAACTCCTGTTGGCGCGCCGCTCGGAGGAAGTCGTTCTGCGTCTCCACCGTCCCGTCCGGCAGGGTCAGCGTGCCGATACGAATCCGCGCGTACGCAAGGGCATGTGCTCCGTCGTACTGGTGGCATCCAGCCTCCAGGACCACCCCCTGTTGCCCCTCCCAGGTCGGCCCGCCGTACTCCGGGTCGGCGAGGACACCTGGCAGGCAGAGGTCCACCCCGCCAATGGCATCTACCAACGCAGCGAACCCGAGGAGATCAACCCACGCGATAGTGTGGATCTCGAGCCCGAGATACAGACCCACCGTTTGGCGGAGCATACGGAGCCCGCAGTCCTCGCCCACGGTCAGCACCGGACACCACGCGGTAGGCTCGGCATTCGCGTCGGAGGCCAGCTCGTTGATGCGGCGCGGGAAGATGCCGTCGCCATAGACGCTTCGGTCAGGGAGCGGGACGTACCCCGTGTCGCGCGGGATGCTGACCATGGCGGCAGTCCTGGTCACGGGGTCGAGGCTCACGACCATGATTGTGTCGGTCAGCTCGTCCGTTCTCCCTGGTCCTGCGTCGGAACCAATGAGCAGGATATTGACCCGATCGGTCCCATCCCATCCGTACTCCGGCTCGACCGGGTCCGGTTGCGCGATCCTGGGCTGAACGTATTCGTCCGGCGCGGTGAAGATCCGGCCCAGGGCGTCCTCAGCCGCAATCGCGGTCCCGGCGACCCACAGGTGCATGGTCGCGGTCGTCAGCAGAAGGAGAACCACCACCCCGAGCGTGACTGGCGACCGGGCACCCGCGCCAGCAGGGACGGCATGCGCCTCGCGGGGGACGGCAGTCGTCGCCAGACCGGCCTGCCCGATGGCGATCAACCGCCAGACCATCAGTCCCAGGTTCAATCCGAAGATCGCGAGCAGAGCGCCGGGGAGGAGCAACATTCGTAATAGGGAGTCCGTCCCCACGGCCAGCGCCCCGCCGATCATGCCGATGAGCAACAGGACCGGTGCGGCGAACAGCAGCCCCAGCCTCGACCGACCAGCGTAGGCTTGCCCCAATCCGGGAAGGACGAACGAGAGCGCCGCGGCAAGCGCGGCGCTGGAGCGGCGAGCCGCCCGGGGGGCCAGGGGCAGGTGCGTCATATGGGACACCATGAACCAGGGTCTGGTCTGGGGCGGGAGGTCGAGTATAGCAAGGGAGGCGCCAGGCCCCGGAAGTGTTGCCCGGACGCAACGAATGGGGGGTACGGATGGGTTAGTACCTTTGCGCCCCCCGACGCCCCGCTCCTAGACTGTCGGGACCGAGACGGAGCGTGACGACAGAACTGATTTTCCTCCTGGTGAGCGCCCTCGTGGCCGGGCTGATCGTGATCGCCGGCCTCTTAGCGCTGCTCCCCGGGCGACGTTCGGCCAGCGGGCAGGGCCTTCAACCGGTCGGGCCCGGCGCGGTGTCCGAAGCACCGGCCCGCGACAAGTATGTCTCAACGGTCGAATCCCTCCCAACTCCGGTCTCTTGGCTCGGCCCCGACCGATATCGGTCCACGGTTCGGGCCACCTGGTGGGCGACCATCGCCGGTGTCCTCATCAGCGTCGCCGTGACCGACGTCTTTTCGGAGGCTCAGGTCCAGATTTCCGCCCTGGGCGTGCTGGCGGTGATCGGCGTCGTAGTCTTCCACGAGCTCATTCCCGATCGCTGGCGGTCGGCAGCCACCTCGACCGCGGAGGTGGCCAGCGCCATCGGCCTCCTGGCAGGGCTGGTGATCTTGACCGGCCGGGGCGCGTCTCCGTTCGCGCCGCTGCTCGTGCTGCCGGTGTTGGGGGTCGCCCTGGGTGCCCGGCCCGCGGCTGGCCTGGCCGGGGCATTGTCGGCCAGCCTGGGTTACGTGTTGGTGGTCGCCACTGACCCGAGCCGGCCCTTCGCCCCGGCGGAGCTGCTCCCCGCGGCGGTGGTGCTGGGCGTGGTCTGGCTGGGGACGATTTCCTCCATCGTGTTCGCTGCCCAGCAGCGCCGGGTCCAGGCTGCGACGCTCGAACTGTCGGTCACAGACCCGCTGACGGGTCTCTTCAACCGTGCCCAGATCTATGTGGCGCTTGACCAGGAGGTGCGCCGCAGCCGCCGCTCGCTCCGACCGTTCTGCCTGCTCATGGTCGATATGGATGGTCTCAAGCTCATCAACGATTCCCTGGGCCACGAGCGTGGCGACGCGGCGATCCGCGGCATCGCCGGCGTGATTCGGCGCTCGATTCGGACCGTGGACTCGGCGTATCGGTACGCGGGCGACGAGTTCGTGGTACTCCTGCCCGAAACCGATTTTGCGGGTGCCTTTGTCGTCGCCGAAAAGATCCGCCAGGGAGCTGAGGAGCTGGGTGCGGTGTTGGCGCGCGAAGACGCGCCCACCACGGTCAGCATCGGCCTCGTGTCCCACCCCGAGGATGGCTCCACCGATGAGGAGCTGATGCTCGCCGTGGATCGGGCCATGTATGCGGCCAAGGCCAGCGGCAAGAACCAGATCAGCGGCTATCTGCGGCTGCTGCGGCCCGTGAGCCCGCCCGCGGCCGCTGTCAGTCAGGCTTCGGCACTGGGGTAGTTGGCGCCCACGCCACCCCCCGACTGATCCGGGCCGTCAGGCGGCGACGGGTAGACTCTGACCCATGCCCGGATTCTCGACCCGCGCCATCCAGGCCGCCGGCCGCGTGCCGACCGTCACGCAGACCCCCGTCACGGTCCCGATCTACCAGACCAGCACCTTCGAGGTGGGATCCGCGGCCGAGCTGGAGGAGATCCTCGAGTTTCGCCGGCCGGGGCATTCCTACACCCGCTACTCGAACCCGACGCACGCGGCCCTCGAAGCGGCGCTGGCCGAGCTCGAGGGTGGGGAGGCGGCCTTCGCGACCGCGTCCGGCATGGCCGCCGTCCACGGGGCGATGCTCTCATTCGTCCGGGCCGGCGACGAGGTCCTGGCACCGGCAGCCGTGTACGGCGGCACGCTGGGCCTGCTGGCCAGCGTCATGCCGCGCTACGACGTCACCTATCGCCTGGTCCGGTCCGGCGACACGGCGGCGGTTGTGGCGGCCATCGGTCCACGCACTCGCCTGGTGTGGCTCGAGACGATCGCCAACCCGACCACCGAGATGCCGGACATCGCCGCCATCGTGGAGGCAGCCAGGGAGCGGGGCGTGCCGGTCGTCGTGGACAACACCTTCGCCTCTCCGTATCTGTGCAATCCGCTGGCCCTGGGCGCCGATCTCGTCGTCCACTCGCTGACCAAGTACATCGGGGGGCACTCCGATCTCATCGGTGGCGCGATCGTCGGAGGTGCCCAGCAGGTGGCCGCCGCCCGGGAGGTCGTCGTCAACACCGGCGGCAACGCCAACCCGTTCGAGGCCTTCCTGGCCCTGCGCGGCCTGCGCACCCTGGCCGTTCGGATGGACCGCCACTCCGACAACGGTTTGGCCGTGGCCCGCGCCCTGGAGGAGCAGCCGGGGATCTCCCGCGTCTGGTACCCCGGCCTCGCGTCCCACGGCCAGCACGAGCTCGCCCAGCGCCGTCTTCGCGATGGTCGTGCTGGCGGGATGATGGCCATCGAGCTGTCCGGTGGGCGGGCCGCCGCCGAGCGGTTCCTGGAGCGCGTCCAGGTCGCGATCCATGCCACCAGCCTGGCCGGTGTCGAAAGCCTGGTCAGCCATCCCGCCTCGTCCTCGCACCGCCAGTATGCTGACGCCGAGCTGGCGGCGGCCGGCCTGTCGCCGGGCATGCTCCGCGTCTCCATCGGCCTCGAGGATGCCGATGACCTCATCGCCGACCTCGCCGCAGCGGCGGCGGGCTGAGCGGCCCCGACCATGCCTCGACTGATCGACGTCTGGCGCGCCGTCGATCCGGAGGCACGCCTGGTGGCGGGCGATCCGTCGGCGACCGTGGCGTTGCTGCGCGGCGTGTCCCGCACCCGGGCGGCGCCCCCCCACCTGCCGCCCCCCGAAACGGGCCACCTCTTGATCATGGATGGCGCGCTGCTGTCCGGCCTCCCCGTTGAGCGGCTGATTGCCGAGATCGGAGCTTCGGGCAGCGAGCCGGCCGCCCTGCTGGTGGCGGCTCCGTCCGTGGATCGTGGCGCGGAATGGCCTGACGCCCCGTTCCCGATCCTGACCAGCCACCGGACGCCGGCGACCCTGGCTGCCGCGGCCAGCGCCTACCTTGCCGACGAGGCCGGTGTCCTGGCCCGGCTGAATGCCGAGCTGCGACTGGCGGCGGCCGAGGCTGCCCTGGCCGATCCCACACCCGCCGCGGCGGCGGGTGTGGTCGCCCATCGCATGCGCCGCGGCGTGGCCGTCGTGGCCGACGGGGAGCTCGTCGCACTCCATGCCCGACCGGCAGGTAGGGCCCTGGCCGCGAGGTTCGCCGCGGCCTTTTCCCGCCTGTTTGGCACGCCGAGCTCACGGGCCGCAGCCACCCGCCGCCTCCGGGAGGGCCTGTGGATCCACGAGCACCGCATCCGTCCCGGTGCGGCGGTGTGGCTGTTCGATGACCTCCCCATGGCGCTCGTGGACGAGACCGCAGCCGACGCGCTCAGCAACACACTGCGCGCCCTGCTCCGCCGGGCGCCTGCGCGGACGGGGCGTCCCTGGGGGAGCATCGCCGCTCCCTCATCTCGTGCAGTTGCCGCGGCTGAGCAGACCGATGAACCGCTGACCGCCACGCTGCTGGCGGTGGCCCGCGCCAACGGCCGGGTGACCCCTGCGGCACGCAGCCTGGGGGTGCACCGCAACACGGTCCTGTACCGGCTGCGCATTGCCCGCGACCAGCGGGGAATCGACCCGCGCCGGCCTGAGGATGCCCTGCGCCTGCTCCGCGAGGTTGATCGGCCCGCCTGAGCCCTTTGTGCAGAGTGCACAAAGGATCGGTCTCCACTGTGGGCTGTGCGCCATTCCCGCGGACTGCGCGGCAGCCTAGCCTCGCCTCCTCATCGGTCTATTGCCCCATCCATGCCCAGAAGGAGCCCCGCACATGGTTCGGAAGGACCTCACCGCCGCCTTGAAGCTGGCCGAGGATCGAAACCTCCGCTTTGTCAGCCTCCAGTTCACCGACATCGTCGGCCACGTCAAGTCGGTGCAGGTGCCGATGCACCAGCTCGAGGAGGCAGTCGAGCACGGGAAGTGGTTCGACGGCAGCAGCATCGAGGGCTTCGCCCGGATCGCGGAGTCGGACATGTTCCTCGTCCCCGACCTGACGACGTTCTCGCCCATTCCCTGGGAGCCGGGCCTCAACGCGGACGGGCGTCCGATCGAAACCGGCAGTGCCCGCGTCATCTGCGACGTCTTCACCCCGCACGGTGAGCCGTTTCCCGGCGACCCGCGTCAGGTCCTGCGCCGCCAGCTCGAGAAGGCAAAGGCCCTGGGGTACACCTTCAACACCGGCCCCGAGCTCGAGTTCTTCCTGCTCCGGCTGGGCGACGGCCTGATCGAGCCCCTGCCCCACGACGCGGCGGGGTACTTCGACCTGTCGGCCGACCTGGCCACCGACGTGCGCAAGGAGATGATGAACGACCTGGAGGAGATCGGAATCGAGGTCGAGACGGCGCATCACGAGGTCGCGATTGGCCAGCACGAGATCGACTTCAAATATGCCGATGCGCTCCGCACCGCCGACAACGCGGTGACCTTCAAGACCACCCTCAAGGCGGTCGCCGCCCACCATGGCCTGCACGCGACCTTCATGCCCAAGCCGATCTTCGGCATCAACGGCTCCGGGATGCACACCCACCAGTCCCTGTGGGACGACAAGCGTGGCCGCAACGCATTTGCCGATGCGAAGGACCCGTACGGGCTGTCCGCGATCGCCCGTCATTACATCGCCGGGACCCTGGAGCACGCCCGCGGAATGATCGCGGTCCTGGCCCCGCTGGTGAACAGCTACAAGCGTCTGGTGCCCGGCTACGAGGCGCCGGTGTACATCGGTTGGGCGCGGATCAACCGCTCGGCCCTCATTCGCATTCCGCAGATCAGCCGCGGGCAGCTCGACTCGACCCGCATCGAGCTCCGCTGCCCGGATCCGTCGTCCAACCCGTACCTTGCGTTTGCGGCCATGCTCGCCGCCGGTCTGGACGGCGTCCAGCGCAAGCTCCCCGCCCCCGATCCGGTAGAGGAAAACCTGTACCACCTCGACGAGGCCAAGCTCCAGAGCCGGAAGATCCGCCAGCTGCCCGGCACGCTGAGCGAGGCGCTCGACGAGCTGGCCGCCGACGAGGTGATTCGGGAGGCGCTCGGGGACCACGTGTTCGAGCGTTTCGTGGAGGCCAAGCGCGAGGAGTGGGACGAATACCGAATGCAGGTCACCGGCTGGGAGACGGCGCGCTACCTGGAGGCCTTCTAGAGTCGAGCCCGGCGTCCGTCAGGATCCCAGGATCGCGTCGGCCAACCCAGCGGACAGGACTCGCCAGTCGTATTGCTCGACCGCGCAACGTCGCGCGTTCTCGCCCAGCTCGTGCCGCAAGGACTCCGAGCGGAGCAGTTTCAGAATCGCCTCCGCCAGGTCGTCCGGGCTGTCCGATGCGGCGACCAGGCCTGACCGGCAGGCCTCCACGATCTTCCGCGTTTCAAGACGCGGGGTGACAGCGAGGGGCCGTCCGGCAGCCATCGAGTCGAAGAGCTTCACCGGGGTGGACGCATCCATGTACGGCCCGGGCGGGTGGGGAATGACGAGCACCGAGGCGTCCCCCAGAAACGCGCTGAGTCGGCCATAGGGCACCTGGTTCAGGCTGACCCAGGGATCGCGTTCGCGCAGCTGCGAGGCCAGCGTACGGAGGTATTGCGCGCTGGCCGGGCCGGTTGCGGTCAGGGCCAACCGGAGAGTTGCCTCCGGCAGCTCGGCCCGGACCCGCGCCATCGCACTCACGAGCAGCTCGATGCCGCGACCCGGAGCGGCTCCGGAGACCATCCCGACGACCGGGTCCGCCGGCGCCGGCCGCGGGACGACCCGCTCGGTGTCCGTCCCATTCGGCACCACGATGATCCGCTCGTCGGGCAATTGGCAGAGCTCGGCAAACGAGGGAGAGGGGACGACCAGCCGCCCGAACGCCGCCACGTTGCGCGCGAACAGGCGTTCCAGGTCGTGGCGCTTGCCGTCCGCCAGAGGAATACGCAAGCCGTCGGCCTGCAGCGCGGGGTGGTCGTGCACGTCGAGGACCGCCGCCCTCACCGGCCCGCGGAGGATCGCGATGGCCGCCAGGGGCAGGAGCTCGGTGGACGCGAGATGCAGTGAGCGGCGCCACCCGGTCGAGGCCGACGCAAGCGCGAGGGCCAGGGCCGGGATGCCCCGGCGACCGTAGGCGGCGACGACCCGACCGCCGGTCCGCTCCGCCAGCGAAGTGAACACGTGGCGAGCACGAATGGCGCCCCCGCTCGAGCCCGTCGCGGGAATTCCGGCGATCACCCAGCCAGCCGGGGATCCGCCGCGCAGGTGGGTCAGCGCCAGACCCCCGGTTCGACCGTGGCCTCGCCGGCCCCGCCGGCGGTCACCGCCTGATCGATGATCCGCCACGCGTCGGCCACGCCAAGCCAGCCGAAGACTTCAACCTGGCGTCCCTCGAGGCCCTTATAGATCTGGAAGAAGTTCTCGATCTCGCGCAGCCGGTGGGGCGACAGGTCCTCGAGCGCATACGTCTCGTCCCAACGCGGATCGTCAGCGGCAACCGCCAGGACCTTGTAGTCGTGGCCCTTGTCGTCGCGCATGTCGAGCACCCCCACCGGGCGCGCCCGCACCACGCAGCCGGGAAACGTGGGCTCGCTGATCACGACCAGTACGTCGAGCGGGTCGCCGTCATCGGCGAGGCTGCCCTCCAGAAACCCGTAATCGCATGGGTAATGGACGCTGCTGTACAGGATTCGGTCGAGCACAAACCGATGCCGCGCATGGTCGAACTCATATTTGTTCCGGCTCCCCGACGGAATCTCGACCACGACCTCGATGGGGGGGCGCTCCGCGGCCACGGGCCCAGTATGCGGAATGCCGAGCAGCCCGACCTGCGCGGCCGGCGAACCCGGGTAGACTCGGCCCGATGTCTCGACCGGGCCCCCGCTGAGGATGAGCCGGCTCCCGCGTCGGCTGCTGGTCACCGGAGGAGCCGGCTTCATCGGCTCGCATTTCGTGCGTCGCGTGCTGGCCCGGCACGAGGACGTGCGGGTGACGGTCCTCGACAAGCTCACGTACGCCGGCAACCTGGCCAACCTCGCCGATGTCGCAGATCATCCGCGCTATCGGTTCGTTTTGGGGGACATCAGCGATCCGGAGGCCGTTGATCCCGTTGCCAGCGAGGCGGACGCCATCGTCAACTTCGCTGCCGAGTCGCACGTCGACCGCAGCATCGAGGAGCCGGACGCGTTCATTCAGACCGACCTGCATGGGACGTACGTCCTGCTCGAGGCGGCACGCCGGCATGGCTGCGCCCGATTCCTGCAGATCAGCACCGACGAGGTCTACGGCAACGTCCCGGAGGGTTCGTCGGGGGAGGACGATCCGCTTCGCCCCAGCAGCCCCTACTCGGCGAGCAAGGCGGGCGGCGACCTCCTCGTCCTCGCGTACCAGGCCACCTACCGGGTGCCAGCCATGATCACCCGATCGACCAACAACTTTGGCCCCCACCAGTACAGCGAGAAGGTGATCCCGCTGTTCATCACCAACGCCCTCGATGGTCTCCGGCTGCCGATCTATGGCGATGGTCAGCAGACCCGCGAGTGGCTATACGTCAGTGACCACTGCGACGCGGTCGAGCTCATCCTGGAACGGGGCGAGCCGGGCCAGACCTACAACATCGGCAGCGGCTTCGAGCTCGTGAACCTCGAGCTCGCCCACCGAATCCTGGCCCTGACTGATCGCCCCAGCTCGTTGGTCGAGCACGTCGAGGATCGGCCTGGCCACGACCGTCGCTACGCGGTTGACTCGACCAAGCTGCGCCGTCTCGGCTGGCGGCCGGGCCACGACTTCGAGGCCGCGTTGGCGACGACAGTGACCTGGTACCGCGATAACCCCGAGTGGTGGCGACCGCTCAAGAGTGGCGAGTACCTCGCGTCCTACCGCAATCAGCTCCGCCTGCCGGAGCGTCGCACCGCGAGTCGGAAACGCCAGTAGGCGGTGCGCAGCCTGCGCTCGGTGCGACGGAGCCAGGCACCTCGGGCCAGGGCGTCGTCCACCGCCCGCGGTCGCGGAACGGAAGCCGGGCCGATGCCCGCCTCCTCGAGCGCATCGTCGAATGAGCGAATGAACTGGGCGTAGCTAAAGCGACCGGACTCGATCAGTTCACGGCGAGCGTTGGCCACGATCCGCGCCCGCTGGTCGGCGTCGCGGAACGTCCGGATGACCTCATCGAAGTTCGAGAAATCCTTCCGCAGGGGGATGTAGTGGGTCCCGGGCTTCAGGATGCCGGAGTACGACCCTTCGAACAGGATCTGGCATGTGTCGAAGGCGGCCGCCTCGAAATGGCGAGGGCTGATGGTGCGGTAATGGATATTGTCCTCCCACGGCTCCAGGACGTTTTCCTCGACTTCCGCGAATGAGGCGTTCGGATGACGAGCCAGGAAGGCCTCGGTCGCCGGCCCAACCTGGTCGTCGATGTCGAAGATGGACACGCCGGCCTCGACCCCGAGGACCGCCCGACACGAGCCCAGGAATTGGTACCAATCGTCGCCGTAGAGCCGAAGGTCCTCCTCGACGGCGATGTCGAGGGTCAGCCCCCGACCGGCCGCATGCTTGGCGAACTGTCGGCCGATCTCGCTCTTCTCGCGCGCCCCCCGACCCATCGAGAAGGGAAGCGTTCGAGCCCGATAGCCGATGTCGATGGTGCGCTCCTCGTCTGGTCGCGCGAACCGTGCCGCGCGATGCAGGAGGGCATCGCTGACATAGCCTGGAATCGTCGAGGACAGCCGCGGCCGGTGGGCGCGCCGCCCGTACACCCGTTCAGCGTCTTCGGGCTCCAGCAGGGTGAAGACCCAGTCAATGGCGTGGGCGTCGATGAACGTAAATCGCTGGCCGGCGTGGGCGGCCTCGTCCTGGAAAAACGCCACCCGCAGGCTGTCGCGGCTCTGGCGCAGGTACTCGACAAACGCAGGGCCCAGCTTGTACTCGGCTGACCCGAACAGGGAGTAGTGGAGGACCACGACTCTGAAGCTGAGCCCGTTCAGCGCCGATGGGAAGCGCTCGGCAGTGTTGAGGTTCCAGACCGGGAATCGGGAATGGCGCTGGAAGGCGGTCGCGTGCTCTAGGACGGTCTCGGCGTAGGGCGGGATGAAGTGGTAGAGGACGAGGATGCCGTCGAAATTGCGGCGCGCTCTCCGCATCAGGGAGCGGACTCGGCGCCTGACCTCGCGCCACGCCCCAGGCGGCGGGCGATCTCGGCGCGTGCCTGCGCGCGTTCGGCGGGGCTCAGGAGGGCGATGACGAGGCCCACCAACGTGACCGTGGCGAGGACCGACAGGCCCAACTCCGCCACCAGCGACCAGGATCGATTCCACAGGAAGAAGGTGGCGGTCGCAAGGTAGATCGCCGCGAACACGGCCAGCCGCCGCCACTCGTAGGGAACGTCGAAGCGCACCCGCGCCACGTTCCACCCGTGCTGGAGCACGATCATCGCCACGAATCCGAGTACAAGTGCTACGGCCGCTCCGGCCGCCCCCAGGGGCGGGATCAGGAGCAGGTTGAGGACGACCGAAAGGGCAGCGGCAGCTCCCTGGATGACCACCCCGGCCCGCACCCTCTTGGTGAAGTACATCCCAACCACGAGGATGCTGTGGACTCCGATCAGGAACTGCGCGGCGGCCGAAGGGCCGACCGACACGTAGGCTCCCCAGAATGCCGGCTGGGTCGCGAGTCGAATCAGCGGCTGCGCCCCGATGAAGAACAGCAGCGATACCGTCCCGGCGCCCAGGACGTAATACGTCGTGACCCGGGCGAACAGCGCACCGGCCTGATCCTGCTGGTTCATGAAGGATGAGAAGAACGGGAACCACGCGCTGGTAAAGCCGGCCACTAGAAGGGTCATCAGCAGGCCGATGTTGAACCCGACGGTATAGATACCGAGCTCGTCCAGACCGGCGCCCGCCTGCAGGAGGACCTTGTTGAATTGGAGCATGACGAAAATCGCGAGGAATCCGGGAATGAGCGGCATACCAAGCACGAGCAGCTCCCGTGCGATGGTCCGGCTGACCTGAAACGGCAAGCCGCGCAACGACACGATCATGGCTACCACCATCGTCACGGCCTGTGCGATTGCCGCCGCCTCGATGAACCCGGCCACCCCGCGGCGAAGGATCACGATCAGGATCACGCTTGCCAGGATCGAGAGGGCCGACGAGCTGAGCGTGATGGCCACGAACGTCTTGGCCCGTTCTTCGAACTGAAGCCGCGCCAGCAGCGGCTGAGTGGCGATACTCATTGCAGCGGTGGCCAGGGTCAATGTGACCAGGTAGGACAGGTTGTATGACGACTCGCCTTCCGAGAACAACATCACCGCCAGGCGGTCCGAGATGGCCCATCCCCCGACTACCAGCAGAGCAGCGCTGGCGGCGAGGGTCGCGAAGGCCGTCCAAATCGAGGCCGCCCGCTCCGCTGGCTCGTCCCGGGTGAAGTACACGATCCCTATCGCACCCGAGATCCCGAGCGCGAAAATCGGCGTCACAAAGTAGGTCATGACACCCAGGATCGAGCTGATCCCGTAGTCGGCCGGAGTCAGATAGCTGGTGTACAAGGGCAGAAGCAGCAGGGACACCATCCGCAGGAGCACCTGCCCGGCTCCGTAAATGGCGGTGTTGCGGCCGAGTCGGACGATCTGCGACCTCATCGCCAGAGCGGGCCCCCGAGCGCTGGTCCGCCGGGCGCAGCGAGGGCCGTCGACCCCATCAGGCCGCGGCGAGCCGCCGCCGGTGGCGCCTGATCGAGGCCTCGATCATCGGCAGGTTCTGCTGCGTCCAGGCCACCGTACCTCGGATTCCGTCGTCCAACGTGACCTTGGCTCGGAACCCAAGCCGGTTCCGGGCCTTCACCGTGCTGCCCAGGCGGTTGCCCGAGTGGTCCCAGGTCCGACGAGGGGCAATCTCGATCGGCGCCGGCCGCGGCAGGCAGGCGCTGATCGCGTCCGCCAGCTCGCGGATGGTGGTCTCCACCCCACTGGCCAGGTTGTAGGCCTCCCCCTCCTGGCCTTGGGCCGCACACCGCAGCAGCCCGTCAACGATGTCGTCCACATAAATGAAATCGCGCGATGACCGTCCACGGTTCTCGAGCACCAGCGGCAGACCGACGATCGCACGGTAGACGAAGGTCGGCGTGACGTTGCGCCAGACGGTTGCCGGCGTCCCGCGCCACCGCCCGGCGCCGAGGATCTCACCGGGGCCGTAGACGTTCTGGAACCGGGCGTGCACGACCGGAAGCCCGTGGCGGGCGTGGAAGTAGTTGCCGTACATCTCGCCCACGACTTTCGAGATCTGGTACGGCGAGTCGAGGTCCAGCCCGACCGGATCGTCCTCGAGGGTCGGCTCGGCGACCCCGTACACCTTCCGGGCGACGGTGCACCCGGCCGAGGCGTAGACCACCTTACGGAGGCGTTCGAACCCGGAGAGCCGTTGATATAGGCGCAAGGTCGTGATCAGGTTGTTGCTGTGGTCGGCCAATGGGTCGGCCATCGAGTTCTGGTTGCCATGGAACGTAGCCAGGTGAAATGCGTAGTCGAAGTCGTCGGCCAGGCGGGCCAGGATTGGCGGACTGGCGATGGATCCTTGGATGAAGGTCACGCGGGGCAGATCCAGGACGTCGGTCCGATTCGACGAAAGCAGGTTGTCGACGATCACCACCGCGCCCGCCCCCCGGCTGACCAGGGCACGGACCAGGTTGCTGCCGACGAACCCCGCTCCCCCGACCACCAACACGCGGGCCCCCGAGAACGCGGCCCGGGGGGTCATGCGCGGAGCTGTTCCAGCTTGAGGTGGGTGTAGGTGTCGCTGATGCCGAATCGTTGGTAGTACTCAATGGTGTCCTTCACGCCCTGTTCCAGCGGAACGCCGGCCCGCCAGCCGAAGTCGCGCTCGGTGTGACTGGGGTCGAGGAGGATGGTGTACGCATCATCGGGGCCGCGGGGGCGGACCTCGACCGGCGTGTCGAGCTTGATGCCCAGCGCTGCCACCGTGGCATCGAAGAGCTCCTGGATCGAGTAGTCGCCGCCAGACGACACGTGGTACGCCCCCACTCTGCCGCTCCCATCGACTGCCTTCTCGAGCACGTCGATGAGCTCGCTGACGAAGACGAAATCACGGCGTGTGTCCATCACGAAGCACGGCTTGCCGGCAGTCAGCCGAGAAAAGAAGGTCGGCAGCGGGCCGCTGAGGTTGCGCGGGCCGTAGGCGTTGGCCAGGCGGAAAGACTGCCACTCCAGCCCGCTCAAGGCCACGTACTGCTCGCCGGCCGTCTTGCTGATGGCATAGCTGCTTGCCCCGGGCAGGATGGGATGGTCGAGGGTGATCGGCTGCTCCAGCGGATGGAGCCCATAGCACAGGGCGGTTTGGAGGTAGATGAACCGCCGGGCCTGGACCGATTCCGAGGCTCGCACCACGAGCGCCGTCCCCAGCACGTTGGTGGCCGCGTCGGAGGCCCAGTCCTCGGGATCCTTGTAGGACGCCGCGGCATGGACCACGACCTCGGGTCGAAACCGCTTGAATGCATCCTCGACGAGGCCCCAATCGGCCACATCCCCCTCGATTACGGTCAGCCCGGGCGCCGCGTCCGGCAGGTTGTCGCGCCGGCCGGTGGCGTAGTTGTCGATGACTGTCACCTCGTCCGATCGTGCCAGCAGGCGATCGGTCAGGTGTGAACCGATGAACCCGGCTCCGCCGGTCACCAGCACGCGCATCCTCAGACAGCCCTCCGTAGCTCAGTCCGCATGGCCCCGAACTCGTGGGCCCGGTCGTGATACTGCTGTTGCCACAGCTCCAGCGAGAAGAGACCCCAGAAGCCGCGCCCGAACGCCGCCTCGCCGTCGAGCGAGGCGAGGACGGCACGGTTATCAATGACGTCGCGGCCGAGTGCCGCCTTCGACGACAGAATGTCGCCGATGAACTCGCGGGCCGGCCCCTGCGCCCACTCGGTGAGTGGGGTCGGGAACCCCATCTTGTCGGTTCGGTGCGCGATCTGCGGCGGCAGTCGGTCGCCGAAGGTGGCTACCAGTAAGCGCTTCAGCCGACCGCCCTGGAACTTGATGTCAGCTGGGATGGTCGCCGCCAGCTCCACGATCGGGTGGTCGAGGAACGGGAGTCGCGACTCAAGGCCGTGGGCCATGCTCATCCGGTCCTCGACCTGGAGCAACGCGGGTAGCAGGGTCTTGAAGTCGAAATGGGTCATCCGGTCGAAGTACGACTCGCCGTCGATGTTGTCGGCGTAGTAGATCGAGCGGAACGTCTCGAACGGAGAGTACGGGCCCAGCTGGTCCCATCGGATCTCGTCCTGGTGGGCGTTGCCGCGGCTCACCAGCCGGAAGTACCGGCGGTCCATCGGCTCGAACAGTCCCTCTGACCAGAATTCCTGGAGCATCGGCTTGTACTGGCGCAGGGTGGCCAGGTTGGGCAGGATCGACTCGTAGCTCACCACGAAGTTCCCATTGTTCAGGGTCCCGTCGATCGCGGCCTTCAGGCACTGCTCCAGGTAAGCCACCAGGTAGCGGGCGTAACCGCCGAACAACTCATCTCCGCCCTGGCCACCCAATACCACCTTGCGGTGTCGGCGAGCGTCTCGCGAGACGATGAACTGGGGGAACGCGCCGGGGCCGGCGACGGGGTAGTCGAGGTGATAGATGACCCGATGGATGTCGCGGATGAAGTCATCAACGGTGATGTCCGAGACGTGGAGGTCGAGGCCTCGATCGTCGGCGAGGACCCGCGCGTACTCGCTCTCGTCGTAGTCACTGCCCATCTTGAAACGGCCGTTGAAGGCCATCAGGCCGGCCTCTCCGGCGTCGGCGGCCAGGCCGGCGACGATGCTGGAGTCCAGCCCGCCACTGAGGTAGGCGCCGACGGGTACGTCGGCCCGCAGGTGGACGCGGACCGAATCTGAAAGTCGCGCCAGCAGCTCCTCCTCGAAGTAGCGAGACGTGTGGTCGTAGTCCGGCGCGAAATGGACGTCCCAGTAGCGCTGAATGCGAATCTCTCCACCGGCGACCACCAGCGAGTGGCCAGCGGGCAGCTCGCGAACGCCCTTGAACAGCGTCTTACCGTCGAGGCAGAACTGGAAGGTCAGGTAGTCTCGGAGGCCCTCCGGATCCGTCTCGATCGACGGCAGGAAGGGGAGCAGGGCCTTGGCCTCCGATGCGAACAGGAAGGTACCGTCCACCACCGCGTAGTAGAACGGCTTCATGCCGAACCGATCCCGCGCGCAGAACAGTGTGCCGCGGTCGGCGTCCCACAGCGCGAAGGCGAACATGCCGCGCAGGTGGCCCAGCGCCTCGGGGCCCCACTTCTGATAGGCGCGAAGGATCACCTCCGTGTCCGAAGTCGTGCGGAACGAGTCAGCGCCCATCTCCTCGCGGAGCTCGATGTAGTTGTAGATCTCGTGATTGGCGGTGATCCAATCCCCGCTCTCGCCCTGCATCGGTTGGTCACCAGTGGTCAGGTCGATGATCGCCAGCCGCCGGTGGAGAAAGCCCACCTGCCCGGATGGGTGACGCCACGTGGCGGATCCGTCGGGTCCACGGTGGCTGATGAGCGCGTCCATGACGTCGAGATCCGAGTCCAGGCCGGGGATGGGCTTCCCCGAGAGGCTCATCATCCCCGCGATACCGCACATACGTCGCTCCCCTAGCTCGCCCGCAGCCGTCGGGCGCGGCGCGCCGCTCGCGCGCTCATCACGATCGCCAACAGCCCGGTTCGCCGCAACACCTCGCGGACCATCGGTCGGACCCGCTGCCGGATCCGCACCCACCCCCACGATGGCCCATCGGCAGCATGCTCCCAGGCCGACAGCCCGCGTAGGAGGATACCCTTTCGTCGCGATTCACCCGCCGACTTGAGCGGGACGGCCGCCAAGACGGTGCGCACGAACGCCTCGTACCCGTGGTCCCCGGAGGCCACCAGGTCCGAATACGCCTGCTCGGCCAGCTCCCGATGACCATCGCCGCGGGCGACCTCATCGACGATGTCGGCCAGGTTGCCAAAGTCCGTCCGCAGCGGGATGTAGTGGCGTCCGGCCTCGAGGATCCCGTTGTAGGTCCCCTCGACCAGGATCTGGGGTGTCCGGGTCGCCGCCGCTTCGAGGTGCCGCGGCGAGATCGTGCGCAGGTTCAGCCCTCCGTCGAGACCGGCAAAGCAGGCTCGCTCGACGTCCTCGAACGAGGCGTCCGGGTGGTCGGCGACGTACGCATCGGCGCATTCGCGAATCTTCCCGTCGCGGTCGAGGATCCCGGCCCCGCTCTCGACCCCGATGGTGTAACGGCTCCGTAGCAGGAACCGGTACCAGGCATCCCCCAGCAAGGTGTCCTTCTCCTCCATCGAGATGTCGATCCGCAGCCCGGCTCGGCGACCCTCGGCCGCCACCGCGTCGGCGATCCAGCCCTTCATCATCCCGTGCCGCCCGAGCCACGGCTTCGGCTTCCATGCGCGATAGCCGATGTCGACGTCGCGTTTCGGCACGTGGCGTGAGAGCCGGTCGATCCGCTTGACGGTCTCGACCTCGAGGTAGCCCGGAAGGACTCGCGTGAATCCCACGCCCTTGCTGACCAGCGGGCCATAGATCGTGGCCCACTCCTCATCGGGTGCGCAGGTGAACACGTGGTCGACGTCGAGGTCGTCCAGGACTTCGACCAGAAGGTCGGTGTTGATGAACTCGTCCTGCGGGATCGCCACGCGTGGCGCGCGGACTCGCCTCACCGCGCCCATCCGCAGCACCACGTCGCGGAAGTCATCGGGCTGCCAGCGATCGGACAGCAGGATGGTGTGCAGGATGACGAGGTCGATGTCGAGGCGATGGATCCAGCTCGGCACTGACCGCACAGCCATGTTGATGTAGATGCAGGGCCGTCCGCTGTACCGGCGGAACGAGAAGAGGTGATCGGCGATCGCGGGGCGGACCGGCGCCAGCCGGGAGTGGTAGAGAACGAGGATCGAGCCCAACTGCGGCCTAATTCCTGCTGGCGACGGAGCGTTCGACCGCGGCCTGGATGGACGGAGAGGGGGACGGCGATCGCCGCCGCCACGATCGCGGCACCACGCGGTCGCGGAAACGCCGCAGTGGCGGACGCCGCGCTGGCGCGGCGCGCGCGGCGAGACGGGCCTGAACGGTCGCGACGACGAAGGGTTCGAGTGACTCGACGAAGGCCCGCAGCAGCCCTTTCTGCTCGGCCTCGACCTGCAGGTCTGACCAGCGCCGCTCCGGTCTGTGGATGTCCTCGTGGCAGTACACGATCCAGTTCGCCGTGTCGAACCCGAATGAGAGGTCGAAAGCCCTCTTCAGGGTCAGGTAGTCATGCGCAACCCAGTTGTGGACCGAGGCGTACAGACCGGGCACCAGCATGTTCGGCAGGACGGACTCGGCGCCGCCGGCCAGCGAGTTCAGAAATCCGAGCGCGGCGTCGTCGTTGGTGTCGCACAGCATTCCGTTCGAGATGTCCGTGTTGACGCTGACCACACAGCTCGAGGCCAGCTCGATCGCATCGTGCGCCTCAGTCAGGCCGAGCACCATGGACGTGTAATCGGGGTTGATTTTGGAGAACAGGGCGCCATAGCGATTCACGATCCGCTGGACCAGTTCGCGGCGATACGCGCCGAAAACGAGCTTCCCGCGGCAGTATTGCGCCGGACTCTGCTCACTACGGGATATCTGGGCATCACCGCGAAGGTCGAGCTCAAGCGCCGGGGAATACCGTCGAAATGGACCCGTGCGAACGTCGGAGTTCACACGGCCGTACGTGCCGTCGCCGAAGTAGTTGGGGTAGGTCACAGGAAAGTAGAAGTCGCTGGTCCAACTGATGATGTCGGGGCCGCCGGCAACATCGATCGCATGCTCGATGCGGCCCAGCGCGTCCGGCAGCACGAACATCTTGTCGGTGAGGTAGCAGACGTAGTCCCCAGCTGCGAACGGCAGCGCATGGTCCCAGTTCTCAACCATCCCGAGTGGCTGCGGCGGGCGTACGTACTTGAGGTTCGCCAGTGTGCTGTCGCGGCAGATCTGCTCGCAGGACAGCGCCGGGTCAAGATAGTTGTCCGACACGATGACCTCGAAGTCGTCGTGGCGCTGGGTTTCCAGGATCTTCAGCGCCTGGCGAACGAACTCGGGACGATGTCGCGTCGGGTAGACGATGGAGAACCTCGGACTCATCAGCGGACCCGTTTCAAGTAGCCGCTCGGCGCCACGGTCAGCAGCAGCTTGTCCTCGATCCGATGATCGATCTCGAACTCGGGGTGCGTCCTCAGATACTCGTGTACCGCCGTCTTCGGGTTGTCCCCCGGCCCCCACGGACGGTCCGGAAACATCTCTGCCGGAAGATCCTCGATCACGGTATCGAATACGACGCAGTAACTCCCCACCGACGTCAAGGGTGCGTAGGCCTGAAGTTCGGCCAGGACGTGGGCATGAGTGTGATTGCTGTCAAGACACACCAGCACCCGTTCGCGACCGGCGGCGGCATCCTTGACTTGCGCGACCACGCCGGGATCGACACTCGATCCCTCGATCATGGTGATGCGCTTGGACATCGGATGTGCCTCGATCGCCGCCCTGTTGTGCGCGCGGATGTCGATATCGACACCGATTACACGGGCGTCCTGCGGGCCGCCGCATGAGGCATTCAGTTCAACCAGCGATGACCACAGGATCAGCGAGCCGCCATGGGCGATGCCCGTTTCGACGATGAGGTCCGGCTGCACCGTCCATATCAGTTCCTGCAGGGCAACGATGTCCTGGGGGTACTGGATGATGGGTCGGCCCAGCCACGAGAAGTTGTAAGAGTATTTCGGGCGGGTCGACTCGCGCATGAAGGCATCGGCTGCCCTGCGCAACGCCGCATTGCGTCGGTTGTCGACGATGCGGGCCTCAACCTCGTCGTCAAACGGCTTCATCACGCGATTCCAGAATGCGGGTCAGCTTATCCCGGTCGCCCCAGAATGACATCGGCTCGTATTCGGGATACGGGAAATGACCGAGGTTCAGCTGGATGGATGAGCCGTGGCTCCGTACCGCGGCCTCAACGAGCTCGCGAACGGCAAGCGGGCGGCCGGAGCAGACGTTCACGACCCCATTGTCCCTGCCGTTCATGGCCAGGGCGACCAGGTAGTGTGCCGCCTCCTCGACCGGCAGGTAATCCCGCAGCTGCTGCCCGCCCGACATGTTGAAGGTGGCATCGCCACGCGCCATGGCCGTTTCGAGCTGCGGCAACAGCGAGCCCGCCGCCTGTCCCTGGCCATGCAGGTAGAACAGGCGCACCCAGGTGAGGTTGAAGGGTTGGTTGTGCCGCCGTCGCTCAAGCTCCCTCCGGAGCTCGTCCTTCGCGCTTCCATAGGCCGTGATGGGCGCGGTCGGCATGTCCTCGCGCAGCGCACCGGACTGCAATCCGTATTCGAGGCAGGTGCCGGTGACGGTGAGGCTGTTGAGACCCGCCTTCAGCAGTCCGTCCAGAAACGAACGCTGCGCGGGTAGCTCCTGGTCGAGATGGCGCTGCGACGAGTAGTTCGGCAGTCCGTCCCAGGCGAGATGCATCACCACGTCGGGCCTGCCGACGCGGTCGTAGGCATCCGGCGGGGCGTCGGCGACATCCATCTCGACCACGCGGTGGCGGGAGAATCCGCCGGGCCTCTGGGAGCCAGGTCTGCAGACGAGGGTTGGTGAGACCCCGGCTGTCTCGAGCTGCGCCACGACGTGGCGACCGATGAAACCGGCCGCGCCGGTGACGGCCACCTTCATGGCCAGATCTTGAGCTCGGGCACTGCCGTCACGAACCGGCCGCCCCATTTGCCGACGTGGGCCTGCTCGCGCATCACCTCGTCTTTGAGGTTCCACGGGAAGATCACGACGAAATCAGGCCGAGTCTGCTCGAGCTTGCCTTCGCCGACGACAGGGATCCGGCTGCCGGGCAGGAACTTGCCCTGCTTCGCGGGGTTCCGGTCGACCACGAATGCAACGAGGTCGGGCCGGACGCCGGCGAAGTTCAAGAGCGTGTTGCCTTTCGCGGCGGCGCCGTAGCCGGCAACCGCCTTTCGATCTGCCTGCGCGGTCAGCAGGAACGACAGGAAATCGTGCTTCACCTTCAGCACGCGGTCTTGGAAGCCCTGGTAGTACGCCGGGTCACGCATACCGGCGCTGTCCTCGGCGTTGAGCACGGCCTCGACTGCCGCCGTCCGCGGGTGGCGCCCGGTGTCAGCACGCTGGGCGAACACGCGGAGGCTGCCGCCATGTGTCGGGTGCTCCTCGACGTCGAAGACCACGAGGCCGCCAGCCGAGAAAATCCGGTCCACGGCGGTCAGGGACAGGTAGGAAAAGTGCTCGTGGTAGACCGTATCGAACTGGCAACCGTCGATCAGCTGTTTGAGGTGATGGAATTCGAACGTCGCGACTCCGTGCGGCTTCAGCAACGCCGCGAAGCCGCGCACGAAATCATTGATGTCCGGCACGTGCGCGAGGACGTTGTTCGCGGTCACGAGGTCGGCCTGCCGGCCGGTCCGCGCGAACTCACCGGCGAGCTCGGAGCCGAAGAAGGCTTCGACGATGGGGATTCCCCGCTCGCGTGCCGCCGCAGCTGTGCTGGCCGTGGGTTCGATCCCGGTGCACGGGATGCCGCGCGCTTTCACGTACTGCAGCAGGTACCCATCATTTGCAGCCACCTCGACGACGTGGCTGTCGGGATCGAGGGTGAACCTGGAGACCATGTCCGCAACGTAGCGCTCGGCATGGCTCAGCCAACTCGTCGAATACGAGCTGAAGTAGGTGTAGTCGGGAGCGAAGATCTGTTCGGCTCGCACGAAGTCCTCGGTCTGGACGAGCCAGCAGCGCTCGCATACCAGCACCCGCAGCGGAAGCCACGCCTCTGGGCTGCGCAACGCCTCGTGAGTCAAGAACCCATTTGATGGTGGCGCGCTCCCGAGGTCGACGAGCAACAGCGTGGCATCAGCGCCGCAATGCCGGCACGTCATACGGCGATGCCGCTGAATTCGGGGCCGAGTGGCGGGAACGACGCGTCGCGCTCCGAGAGGTGCTCGATGGCCAGGGGCCACGCGATCCCCAGCCGGGGATCAAGCGGATGCAACCCACGCTCCGCGGCCGGGTCATACGCCGCGGTGTGGAAGTAGAGGAGCTCGCAGTCATCGACGAGTGACTGGAAACCGTGGGCGAAGCCTTCCGGGATGAACAGCGAACGCCGGTTCTCCCGGCTCACCACCTCCGCATGCCATTGGAGGAAGGTCGGCGAGTCGCGGCGGACGTCGATGGCAACGTCGAAGACCTCACCCCGCAGGCAGCTCACGATCTTGGCCTCGGCCGACGGCTGGATCTGGAAGTGCATGCCCCGCACCGTCGCCGCGATCCGTGTGGCTGTCCGATTCACCTGGACGATCGAGCGGGCGCCGATCACAGCGGCGAGTTCGCCGCTGTCGAACATCCGCTCCAGCCAGCCGCGCTCGTCGGTGAGTGGCCTGCGCTGGACGAGGTGCACACCGGGGAGCGTCGTATCACGAACCTCAAGATGCTCGATCACGAAACAGCCGCCAGGGCATATTCAGCGACTTGCTCCTCGCATACCGCCCGCATGTCATTGCCGCGCCGCCACGCCTGGTGCCAGGCGACCGTTTTTTCGATCGCTAGCTGAAGTGGCCAGCGTGGCTTCCAGCCGAGTTCTGCCCGTGCCTGCGTGCTGTCCAGTCGGAGGAGTCCCGCCTCGCGCTTGCCAGGATCGGCAGTGCGCTCCACCCGAGCGCCGCTACCCCACAGCCCCGCGATCCGTTGTGCGACCTCGCTTACGCTCGCGTCGTCCTCGGCATCGGGTCCAAAGTTCCAGGCACGAGCGAAGTGGTCTCCACCGTCGCCGAGCAGCCGGGCCGCAAGGGCCAGATATCCCGACAGCGGCCCCAGCACGTGCTGCCACGGTCGGACGGCATCGGGGTATCGCAGGCGCACCGGCTCACCGGCTGCGAACGCGCGCAGGCAGTCCGGGACCAGCCGATCCGTGGCCCAGTCACCGCCGCCGATGACATTGCCGGCGCGGGCGCTTGCGATCCGTGCAGGATGGCGCCCGGCACCGAAGAAACTCGATCGATAGCCGTCCACGATGATCTCCGCGGAGGCTTTGCTGCCGCTGTATGGATCGTGACCACCAAGCGGGTCTCGCTCGTTGAAGGCCTGCCCAGTCTCCCGGTTCTCGTAGACCTTGTCGGTTGCAACGATGACCACGGCACGGACGGAGTCGACTGACCGTATCGCCTCCAGCACATGCGCAGTTCCCACGACGTTGCTGGCGATCGTGCCGAGCGGGTCGCGGTATCCCTCTCGCACCAACGGCTGAGCGGCGAGATGGAAGACGACCTCCGGCTGAACTCGCTCGAGTGTGGCGGTCAGCGCGGCGAGATCAGCGAGGTCCGCGCGGGTATCGGACGCCAGCACCTGCGCGAGCTGCGCGACTTCGAAGACGTTCGGCTGCGTCGGAGGCGCCAGGGCATAGCCGTGCACGCGCGCACCGAGCCCGGCCAGCCACAAGGCAAGCCATCCACCCTTGAACCCTGTATGACCGGTGAGGAACACCGAGCGGTCGCGAAGGGCTACCAGATCTTCCAAGGCGCCCTGCCGGAATCCCAGAGATTCTCCAGCAGCTCCTTCTCGCGCAGCGTGTCCATCGGCTGCCAGAACCCCTGATGGGTGAAGGCCATCAGCTCGCCATCCGCCGCAAGCCCGAGCAGGGGCTCGGCCTCCCAGCTCGTCGCGTCGCCGGCGATGCGGTCGAGGCATCGCGGAGACAGCACGAAGAAGCCCCCGTTGATCAGGCCGCCGTCTCCGAGCGGCTTCTCGGTGAAGCCACGGACGTCGCTCCCCTCGAGCTGCAGCGCGCCGAAGCGACCCGGTGGCTGCACCGCCGTGACGGTCGCCAGTTTTCCGTGATTGCGGTGGAACGCGATGCTCGCAGCAATGTCCACGTCGGCGATGCCGTCGCCGTAGGTGAAGCAGAACGCGTCCTCCCCCTGCAGATAGCCCGCCACGCGCTTGAGGCGCCCACCCGTCATCGTGTCGTCGCCGGTATCCACCACGGTGACGCGCCACGGCTCGACATCCTGCTGGTGCACGTCCATCGTGTTGTGCGCCATGTCGAACGTGACATCCGACATGTGCAGCACATAGTTGGCGAAGTACTCCTTGATCAGGTATCCCTTGTAGCCGCTGCAGATCACGAAATCGTTCACGCCGTGGGCGGAATAGATCTTCAGGATGTGCCACAGGAGGGGCCGTCCGCCGATTTCGATCATCGGTTTCGGTCGCAGGTGGGTCTCTTCAGAGATGCGCGTACCGCGGCCGCCCGCCAGGATGACTGCCTTCATCGTCCCTCCGCCTCCACGGCTACCGGCGGGCCACGATATACAAGTCCAACCCCAGCCATGCTTCGAGGGGAGAACCGAGGATCCGATGGCGAGGGATCACGCGTCGGCCCAGGAATCGCAGGTCGTCAAAGTTTCTGGCTCGGACCTCAACCGCCGAGTACTGGCCGAACAGGTCTGCGACCTCGTGCCGGGACGCGTACTCCGTGTGCGGCGCCACCGTCCCACTCGAGTTGCTGTCGTACATACGCGCCACGTCGACCTCGGATGGCCCGGTGCGGCCGCGGACCCGCGCCCAGGCCCGGGTCAGGTGCACCCGCCGCCACTGACGCCACGAACCGGCGTGGTAAACCATGACCACCGCCTGGCCCCCGGGCACCAGAACACGTCGGACCTCGTTGATTGAACGGGGCAGGTCGCCGGTGTGGTGCAGGCAGCCGATCGCGTACACGTAGTCGAACGTGCCGTCGGGGAAGGGCATCGCCAGGGCAGACCCTTGCCTCACCTGGTCGACGGCCCCGCCCTGCATCGCCAGGCGGTGCTGCATCATCCGCACCGGGCCGGCAGCAATGTCCAGGCCGTGGTAGTCCGCACCCCGCCTGGCCAGCGCCTCGCCCAGGGACCCGTAACCGAGGCCGATCTCCAGCACGCGACGCCCGGCCAGGTCGAAGCGATCCAGGTATCCGGAGAGGTACGGGTAGAACCCGAAGTAGGCGCGATCGAATGCCTCCAGCGTCTCCCGATCCCGCGTGACCAGCCCCAGCTGCCGGGCGAACGACGTCCCGCACAACTCGTCCCAGAATTCCTCGTTCCGCCGGTCTAGCTCCTCTGGCGTCGGTTCCAGTGTGACGCGGGGAGTGGTGGTCGAACGCACGTCAGGCCGGCAGCCGCTTGACGAGGTGGTAGACGCCGCCGATACCCGCCAGCTGTCCGCGGTAGCGTGGGAACCCATCCGCGCCGACCTCCAGCTCGCTCAGGAAGCCTCGATGCTCGACTGGCAGGCGTTTATCGGCCACGGCCTGCCCGCCCAGGGCGCGGAACAGCCGTAGCTCGAGGGCCGCGAAGTAGCCGCCGACAAAGCGTGCGTCGAATCCGGCTTGCTCGCATTCGGCCACGAACGCATCTGGCACGTAGGCCCGGGCGATGGGGCATGCCTCGCCGTCCGTGTTGCGTCGGAACGCTTCGTCGATTGACAGGCCGGCAAAGGCTCCCTCCAGTACCTGGCGCTGGTAGGCGGTGAACAGGTGGTAGTAGAGCGAATCGCGGTTGTAGACCATGATCGCCAAGGTAGCCTCGGGCGTGACGATGCGGTGGAACTCCCGGAGCGCGCCTGCCGGGTCGGAGGTGTGGTGCAGGACCCCCTCGCAATACAGGTAGTCGATCGAACTGTTGTCGAGTGGGATCTGCGGATCCCCGTCGCCCATCTGGACCAGCGTCGCCCGGCTCCCGTCGATCCGATGCAGCGCCAGGCGGCGACGGGCCAGCTCCAGCGCCTTGCGCGAGATGTCGACCCCGATCACCCGGCGCGCTCTGCCGCTCACCAGGAACCCCACCAGGTCATTCCCCGGACCGCACCCATAGTCGACCACCGTATCGTGCTCGTGGTTGCCGTACAGCTCCATGAGCTGCTCGAACAGCGGGTACTCACGCGAGCGTCGGCGGAGGTAGGCCAGCGAAGCACGGGCCGAGCGGAACGGCGTCGAATGAACGGTATGCTCGCCCCAATACGAGTCAACCGCCGTCGGGCGCAGCGAGGGCGCGAGGACGAGCGGGATGGCCTCTGGGTCGCCGATGCCGGCGACGGCACCCTCCACCCGTTCCAGGCCGCGAGCGGCCGCCCCGACAGCTTGTCGAGCACCGCGGCGGAGGGTTCGTCCGATCTGGCGAACGGTCTGTGGCATCGTCTTGGCCGCATTCTCCATCATCGGGGTCGAGATCCGGGCCTGTGATCTAGACTGGCCTCCGTGAACACGTCACACACTGTCGCCCAGCTGATCGGATATCCACGCATTGGTCCCAACCGCGAGCTGAAGTGGCTCCTCGAGCGGGCCTGGAGCCGGACCGACGCTGCCGAGCGCGCGACGCGCATCAACGAGCGGCGAAGCGCACACCTCGACGAGCAGCGTGAGCTGATCGGCTCGGCCGTCGACGACTTCTACCTGTACGACCAGGTGCTCGAAACCGCGCTGATGCTTGGCCTCGTCCCGGCCGGCCTGGCCACCCAGTTGCCCCAGGATCCGTTTGCAGTCATGACCGCCCTGGCCAGGGGAACGCCTGATCGCGAGGCGTGGGAGATGACCAAGTGGTTTGACACGAATTACCACTACGTCGTTCCCGAGATCACCGGAGCAGTCGGCCCGTTCACGCCACTCCCCTGGCGGCAACCCACGTTCGACGCCGATGTGACATGGACGGTGCTCGGCCCGTACAGCCTGGTCAAGCTGAGCCGGCTCGGCACCGACAATGGGAGCGCTCTCGGGACGTCCCGGGCCATCGGTGACGGGCTCTGGCGCTGGGTGAGGGCCCAGGCTCAGGAGCACCCGGGATTCCACCTTCAGATCGATGAGCCGTGTCTCGGGCTGGCCATGACCACCGATGACCGAGCGGCGGCGGACGCCGCATATGGCGGAGCCGCCGATCTGGGACTCGACGCCGCCCCGATCGTGACCGTCCAGTTCGGGCGGGCCAACGAGGGGATCGTCGAGGCACTCGGCCAGCGTGGGTTGTCCGTCCAGGTCCCGCTCGACGGCGTCATGGAACTATCCGCCACCCCTGCCTGGGAGGCCCAGCCCGAGCACGTGATCGCTGTCGTGGACGGTCGCAGTGTGTGGCCCGACGCGTTCGAACCAGTCGCGCAGGCCCTCGCCCGGCTGCCCGACGACGGACGCGTGATCCGCCTGGTGCCGACCACCAGCCTGATGTTCCTGCCCTACACAGTCGAAGGGGAGGATCTCCCGGCCGGCTTCCAGTTCGCGCGCGAAAAGGCGCGGGCCCTGAGTGGCTGGCCGACGGCGCTGGCGTCCGGAGCGGACCCCTCCGTGACTGCGCCCCCTTCGGCCACGTGGCCGGCGGTCGGGACGCTGATCTCGCGTGCGCCTCGAGCTGAGAGAGCCGCCGCCCAGGCCGACCTGGCACTACCGAAGTACCCGACCACCACCACTGGATCGCTCCCCCAGACCGCCGAGGTGCGGAATCTGCGGACCCAGCTCGGCCGCGGCGAGCTCGATCGAGCCGGTTACGACGCGGCCATGGCCCGGCTGATAACCGACGCCATCGGCTGGCAGGAGCGGATGGGACTCGATGTCCTGGTCCACGGCGAATTCGAGCGGACCGACATGGTCGAGTACTTCGCCGAGCAGATGGACGGTTATCACACGACCCGCCATGGCTGGGTCCTCTCCTATGGCAGCCGCTGTACGCGACCGCCCATCCTGGCGGCACCGCCGTCGATCAGCGAGCCGATGACCGTTGAGGAGTGGAAGCTCGCGCAGGCTGCCACGGCCAAGCCGGTGAAGGGGATGTTGACCGGGCCAGTGACGATCGTGAACTGGAGCTTCCGGCCACCCGGTGTTGCCGATGACGAGCTGTTCTGGGCGGTTGCCCAGCCCATCAGCCAGGAGGTCGGATTCCTGGTGGAGGCCGGTGCCCGTGTCATCCAGGTCGACGAGCCGGCGGTACGTGAGCGATGGCCCCTCCCGACTGACGACGCAGCCGAGCGGCGCGAGGTCTATGCCCGCGGCGTGCGCGCCGCGCTCAACCACGTCTTCAACCAGCCGGCGCAGGTCCAGATGCACACCCACATGTGTTACGGGACCGACAGCACGATCGCTCCGCTGTGGTCGGATGCCGCGGTGGACGTGGCGTCGATCTACTTCGCCCGCTCCAAGGACGATGGGCGCATCCGGGCCTTCTACGAGCTGTTCGACGACGGCCACATGCAGATTGGCCCCGGCGTCTTCGACGTCCACTCGCCTCACTCGCCGGGGCGCGGCGTCATGGAGGAGCGCCTGGAACACTTTGGTGGCTACATGGACGACGCGGACCTGTGGGTCAACCCGGACTGCGGCCTCAAGACCCGGACCTGGGACGAGATCGAGCACCAGTTGGGTGACATGGTTGCCGCCGCTCGTCGGCGTCGCCAAGCAACCGGCTCCTGATCCGTGCTCTCGACTCGGGGGGGCTGGGTCGAGATGGTCGAGGTCAACCCGCCTCTGCTGCCAGACATGACCCACCTGGAGCTGCGCGGCCGCTGGCAGCACGTCCTCATCACCGACAACCCGTTCAAGCAGGTCCGGGTGTCGCCGTACGCATACGGGGCACGCATCGCGCATGACGTCCCGGATGTGAAGCCCACGATCGTCTGCTCCACGCGCGACCGGAACATCCTCGCCATCGAATCCGAGGTCCGGGGCGCCATCGGCAACGGAGTGAGCTCCTTCCTCGTGGTCCAGGGCGACATGCTTCCCGAGGTCGAGCACTGGAGCGACAGCTACGAGATCGTCGAGTACCTCCGCGCCCTGGAGCGCTCGATGCCGAGCGTGGAGTTCGAGGTCGGGATGAGCACGCGGTCTCGCCGCTGGGTCTTCCGGCGACGGGTATCGGTGGGGGCGCAGTTCCTGATGGTCGGCCCGGTGATGGATCCCTTGTCGGTCCAACCCGTAATGGAACACCTCGAGCTCCGCCCCGATGACCCGCCGGTCTATCTGGAGGTCACCCCGCCATTCTCGGAGCGCTGGGTGCGGCGCCTGGAGTCGGTCGGCGCCATACCGACCGGCGACGAGCTACGAAATCGCCTCGCGGGCCTGAACGGGGCGGAGCTGCGGGCCGAAGCGTGGCGCGTGGCGCGTACGGTCGCCAAGACGGCGCGGGACGTCGGCTTCGCTGGGATCGTCCTCATGGGCCTGCGCTTCGAAACCGTCGTCGGCGAGGCTTACGACGCCTGGCATGCGTGACGGCGTGTGGACAACTGATCGGCCAAGCGCAAAGGTCGTGGATAAGGGGGCTTGCGCGAGGTGCCGCGGGTCCCGCATTCTGCGCGGGTCCCGAAGGGGCAGCTGGCCGGACCCGAGATGACATCAACGGTCGCCGCGGTTCCTTCGGGACATTTCTGTGCCCGGCGAGGGCACCGGCGGGATTTTGACCGTCCTGTCCTATGGAGGTTGACCGCGTTTTCATATACTCTTGCGCGGGTCGCCACGCGCGGCTCGGCGGGCAGCTCGCCGTTAAGCGGGTGATAAGGGAGCACCGCGTGGAGGAGATCTCGGAGCGACCTGCGACCGGGCGCGAAACCTTGGTCGTTTCATCGGCCTATCGCGGCATCAGACGAACCGTCGACGTGGTCGGCGCCGCGACCCTGCTGGTCGGGCTCTCGCCGGTTTTCCTGATCATCGCGGTTGCCATCGTCTTCGACGGAGGGCTGCCGGTCCTCTACCGATGCCAGCGGCTCGGCCGCGATGGCCGGCCCATCGAAGTGCTGAAGTTCCGCACGATGCACAACGGGAGCCACCATCACCTCGAGGAGCTTCTCACCGCCGACGAGGAGCGGCGCCTGGAGTACGGCATAAAGCGCAAGCTCAGGCACGACCCCCGACGAACCCGGTTCGGCCACTTACTACGTCGATACTCCCTCGACGAGCTGCCTCAGCTGTGGAACGTGCTGATCGGAGAGATGAGCTTCATCGGTCCGCGTCCGTACATGCCCGATGAGCTGCGTGGCCGCCCTGAGGCTGGCACGATCCTGAGCGTGCGCCCCGGCATTACGGGCCTGTGGCAGGTCAACGGGCGGTCCGACCGCACGTTCGAGGAGCGCGTGGCGCTGGAGGTCGACTACGTCCAGCGTGAAGGCTTCCGCCTTGACGCGTCGATCGTGCTCCGCACCTTCGGTGCGGTGATCAGTGGGCGCGGGGCGTACTGAAGAGCTGCGGACTCGGCCCCGGACAAGGGTCGGTCCCCGAGGAAGGTGATGGCGAGCGCGATCACGAAGCTTGCAAGGCCGATGCCCGCCGCTACGCCTAGGATTCCACCACTGAAGCTGTCGTCTGGATGATCGCCCACCAGATCGGGCCCGGAGGGAGAACGAGTGGCTGTTTAGTAGCCACCACGGTCCACTCAGTCACGTCCTCGTCGGTTGGGCGCGACCACTCGACCTCGATAGCGATGCCATCGACGTATACGGTGCCGGTACCCGTTCCAGCGAGGCGCTGAATGGGCGGATCCGACCCGGGGTCCATGTCCGCGAATGTCCGCTCGGAGACCGCACGTTGGACGATGATGGTGCGTCGGCTCAAAGGCTCACCTGTTTCGGCGTCGTTCGTCACGGATCCGCTGTCCAGGCGCTCGTACAAGCCCGTACCGGCGTTGTAGCGCCATCCGAAAGCCCAGTACGGAGCCGTCCAGATCTCGATCGCGTTCACGCTCCGGACATCACCCGGCGCGGTCCAGTTCGGCTTGAACGACAAAATCGGACGCGGGTTTCCCGCACGCTCAATTCGTCCGGCCAGATCTATGTTGCTTTCCAGCAGTTCCTGGAGTCGCCCCATGTCCATGTAGACGTTGTACGGCGCTGCTCGGGCGGCGCTCCGCGAGAAGAACGGCCACGCCTCGACGTTGCCATCGATGTAGGGCATTCCTTGGGCGGCATAGTAGTTGGTGGTGTACGGGGCAGCGCCATAAATGATCGGAAGGATCTGGAGCTGCTGCCACAAATCGGTCTGGATCCAGCGGCCACTTCGAACGGGACCCACGGTGGCGACGGTGTCGCAGGCAAAGAGTGCGACGAAGCGGGTGCTGTACCCCTGAACCGGGTTCTCGAAGATGATGTCGGCTTCCTGCAGGCCCGTCGCGGGACGCGCACCAGGAGCGTTGTCAATGGACACGAGCACTGGCTGGCCGAGCGAGCGTTCGGTCAACTCCTCGCCGTCGAACGCGCATCGGCTGACAGGGGTTGGACTCGGTGTGGGGGACGGTGATGGCGACGGGGTGGGCCGAGCAGACTTCGTAGGGGACGACGTTGGTGCTGTCGGCGTTGCAACCGGCGTGGCCTCCCCGAATCCCACCGCGAACGCCACGAGGACGCCGATGACGATCGCGCCTAGGGCGATGCCGCCGACAATCAGGGTACGCCGCGAGAGCGGCGGGGTAGTGAGGTGGGGAGACACGCAGTAAATGCTACTGAGTGGAGGTCCACTGCCAATGACCCAAACGGGCTATCGCCGCAACATCTCCGTCCTGGCCGCCGTCGGGGGTCAGCCCTGCCGCTCGGCCTATACTCGCTGACTCGCCATGCATCTACGGAGTTCCGTGACTCAACCCCGAGCGGTCGATCGGCCTGATCGACGGCCTACAACCGCTGCATTCCTCTCATTCCTGTTCCCTGGATTCGGTCAAGCGTACAACGGCCAGTTTGTCCTCGCCGGAGTATTGGCTTTGCCGGTATTGCTATTGCTCGTAGCGGGGGTCCTGGTCGTCGCGAGCATGGGTTCGGGCGCGATGAGCCGGCTATTGGATATCCGGTTGCTCCTCGCGCTCATCGTGCTGGACATGGCGCTGCTCGGGTGGCGCATGTTCGCTATTTTCCAGGCGCACGCTAGGCGGGCTCGTCTCAGCTTCCGACGCTGGCCAACGTGGATCACGGCGATATTGGCGCTGATCACCCTCACGATGCACGCCCTCCCGGCTTACTACGCTGCGAAGGCGATCGAGACGCTTGGCATCGTCGCCCTCGAAGGCGGCGGACGGCTGTTCGACGATCGCGAGGGACGCGATGTCGCCATCCCCGAGCCATCTCATCAGCCCGAGGTCAGTCAAGGTGAGCGGGTCACCATCCTGTTCGTCGGCATCGACTATGGCCCCGGTCGCGCACATCACCTGACCGACACCATGCTTGTCGCGACGCTCGATCCTGATAGCGGCCAGGCAGCGATGATCTCGGTGCCCCGGGATCTGTACGGAGTAGCGCTTCCCGACGGCAGTCAGTACAACGCGAAGCTCAATTCGTTGATGTCGACCGCGAGTGCGGACCCTGCCCGCTATCCGCTGGGCGGACTCGGCACCCTCAAGGCGACGATCGGCGAGCTGCTTGGCACTCGTATCCACTATTTCGCGGCGATCGACCTCGCCGGCATGCGTGTGGTGGTCGACACCATCGGCGGCATCGATCTGACTGTCGAGCGTACGGTGAACGATCCAACCTACTACGACGTGGTCACGGGTCGGGTCGGGCTATACCTCCCTCCCGGCGAGCACCACATGGATGGCGCGCTGGCTTTGGCCTATGTGCGGTCCCGGATGGGTGCCGGCGAAAGCGACTTCACGCGGGCCGAGCGTCAGCAGCAAGTTCTCGTCGCTATCGCCGAGAAGCTCACCGCTGGGAATCTCCTCACGACGCTGCCCGGACTGCTGGACGCGGTCCGGGACAACCTGACCACGGACATCCCCTCGGCACGGATTGGTGATCTCGCGGCGGAAGCTCACGAAGCCGATCTAGGCAGCATTAAGCGGATCGTCCTCAAGCCGCCGGAATTTGTGACGCCCGAGCCTTTCAGTGTTTTCGGCTACATCCTGCACCCGAATCTGGACGCGATCCGGGATCTAGGTAAACGAATCTTCGAGTCGCCGACAGTCGTGACTCCGTGAGCACTCCCGGACCGCACGCGCCATCAATCTGAATTGACACGCCGACATACTGGGCAGTCATTGAGTGGCCGCGGCGCCTATTGAGTCGCGGGGGTCACCGTGCGCAAGGGCGTTTCAACCGGCCGGCGTGGCCCTCTTGGGAGTCATCGCGGGGATCTGCATGCCCTCGGCTCCTACGGTGCCGGTACGAACTCATACTCAGTTCCAGCACGGTTGGCATAGCAGGCGGCTCCCTCGAACCTGCACGCAGCGGGAATCGAAGGCGATTCACCGCACTGATCGGGCCACTTTCCACTAACCACGAGTACCTTGGAGCAGCTCTCCGTCGCGACTGGAAAGGGGTGGATCTCCGTGTGGGCGGTGCGCTCAAGGAAGATTTCGAGCGGTGGATTATCGACATTCGGCGCGTGGTTCCAGAGGATTTGCGCGAGCCCGGTCGGGTGAAGATGGTCCTCATTAACGCTCGGTCGGTAGACCACTGCCGAAGCGAAGGCTGAGAGCAAGACCGTCACAACGAACCCGTATCTGAGCACCGGCCGCCACCGATTGTGGATATGGGTGAATAAGGGGAGCAAAAGGGGAATCAGCCACAGCCCGTATCGGCTGAGACTCGGCGTTGCACCGCTATTGAGGTTCGGTGTCTGGGTGAACACAACCAGGAAAAGGACAGCAAGCAGCGCCGCAGCTCCAACATCCGGCTGAAGCAGCTTCTTGCCTTGCCATATCGCCTGAGGCAGTACGAAGACGATCAAGATCGGGAACAGCAGCGAGAAGTTCGGTACGAGGCCGATATTGGGATCCACAACGACAGCTGCAACGTGGGCCGGGCTCGGCAACGTTGTCACCACCCCGCCGATTGCCGCCTGGGACGTATAGACGCCGAGCCGGATCAAGTAGTAGACGGGATGGATTGCCGCGATTGCCACGCTAGCAGCGAGGCCGAGCCAGAATCCACGGTCGCGCAGGCGCGTTGGCTCCATCAGAACCGCGGCGGCGGCAAGCAGGGGAACGCCTGCAGCAATGGGAAGGTTCTGCGTCGAAGCCAATGCGATGGCGACCAGAGCCCAACCAGGATGCCCCCTGACTAGCGCGAATGCCAGCAGAAGAAGGGCCACCGTGAAGACTTCCGGGTGGGCCTTGTCGACCCACCAGAGCACTGGGCTAAGTACTAGGAGTGCTGCCACAGCAGCCGATACAAAACGGCTCACGACGATGAACGCCACGGCCAAGAGTCCGACGTTGAGCACAGCGAAGCCGTAGTTCGGGTGCCAGCCAACGACGTTGGCCAATCCCACGAACGGGGCTGCGAGCGCTGAGTATGCCCAGAAATGCGCGAATTCTTGACGTTGATCGTTCGCCACGAGCCGCCGATCCGCCAGTGGCGCCTGAAAACCGGCGCCAAGTTCCGCGAATGTGGCCTCCAACTCCGCCAATCTCGCGGGGCCGGGGGCTGGGTGTTTCAACTCTGAAATGTTTTGAGCCATGGCCAGATACTCAGCGCCGTCACCTACCTTGCGCGGATTGGAGGCTATGACCAAGAACCCGAGTAGGAGCACAACCGACAGAGCGACGAGGGCTAGGTCGAATCCGCGTAACGGTCCGACAAGGTAATTCGCAAGGCCTGTACCGGATCGCGTCACTGAGTCATCCGGGCGACTACCCTCCTAGTGCTATGCGGAACCGGTCAGCACCCGCTCGCGCATCTCGAGCCATACATCAGTCAGAGTTTCACTGAATTCGATGGCGGGCTTCCATCCGGTGAAACGCCGCAGTTTGCTGGCATCGCCAACGATGCGGGGCGGGTCGTCCGAACGCACGCGGGCTGGATCGAGCTCGACACGGACCTGAAGCCCGCTTACTGCGATTAGCCTCTCGAGGATTTCTCCGATGCGTACTCCGTGGCCCGAAGCAACGTTGATTGCGACTCCTCGAATGCGCGTCGTCACCAGGAGCCGGTAAGCGCGGACGACGTCGCGGACGTCCGTAAAGTCGCGGACGGCATCCAGATTTCCAACTCGCACCACAGGCGCCGCCTGGCCCGTTGATATCCTCGCGAGCTGAAGGGCGAAGGCGGAGACAACGAACTCTTCACGCTGTCCAGGACCAATGTGATTGAAGGATCTCGTAACGACTACGGGCACGTTGAGCAGACGGGCGTACTCCAGCGCTACCTGCTCCTGCAACGCTTTCGTCAATCCATACGGATTGGCCGGCCGAATCGGGAACTCCTCGGTGATCGTCGCGCCGGCCGGTGGGCCACCGTAAACTTCTGACGAGCCAGTCACGAGTACGGTTGGTCGCCCGATCGCGGCAGCTTCAATCACTGCTGCCGTTCCGCACACAGCCACGTCTAAGGCCCTCGTGAAATCTGTGCTCGCGTCGGGCCCAAATGCGATACCAGCCAAGTTGTAGATCGCTTTGGGAGCGGCGGACCGGACGACGTCACGCACTCGCGCGGTGTCACGCACATCGAGGGCACCACCAGATCTCGCGCTCTGAGGACCCGAAACGGCGGCAACATCGTCCCCGGACTCTTCAAGATGCTCCACCAGGTGGCGGCCGACGAAGCCGTCCGCACCGATGACAAGCGCCCTCACGTTCCTGCCGGAGCAGGGCTCCTGGCCTGGGCTCGTCCGTGCGAGATGTCCTCCTCCAGTCGCTCAAGATCGGCGTCCACCATCATCTGGACAAGCCTTGAGAAGTCCACGGTCGGCTCCCAGCCGAGCCGAGCGCGTGCTTTCGACGCATCTCCGACCAGGAGTTCGACCTCGGCCGGCCGCACGAGACCTGCATCGACGATGACGTATTGCTCGAAGTCGAGACCAACGTGACCGAATGCGGCCTCGGCAAACTCTCTGACCGAATGTGTCACGCCCGTCGCGATGACGTAGTCGTCAGGCTCTGGCTCTTGGAGCATCGACCACATCGCCCGGACATAGTCGCCGGCGAATCCCCAGTCACGCTTGGCGTCGAGGTTGCCGAGTCTCAGCTGGTGCGCAAGACCGAGCTTGATCCGAGCGACGCGATCGCTGATCTTGCGTGTGACGAACTCGAGGCCCCGGCGTGGCGACTCATGGTTGAAGAGAATGCCACTCACCGTATGGAGGCCGTAGCTCTCCCGGTAGTTCACGGTGATCCAGTGCGCGTACACCTTCGCGACTCCGTATGGCGAGCGGGGATGGAATCGCGTGAGCTCGTGCTGCGGCACCTCGGTCGCTTTGCCGAACATCTCGCTCGAGCTTGCCTGGTAGAAGCGGATCGCCGGGTCGGTCTGGCGGACCGCCTCGAGCATGCGCGTCACGCCAAGGGCCGTGAACTCGCCAGTCAGCACTGGTTGGTTCCACGAAGTCGGGACGAAGGATTGCGCGGCGAGGTTATACACCTCCGAGGGGCGAGTGGTGCGCAGCGCCTCAGCGAGGGAGTTCTGATCTAGCAGGTCGCCCTGCACTATCTCAAGGTCGTCGACCAAGTGCGCGATACGCTCCATCGTCATGGTGCTTGTCCGCCGCGTCATGCCGACCACGCGGTAGCCCTTTTCCAGCAGCAGCTCCGCCAGGTACGACCCGTCCTGACCGGTAATACCCGTAATGAGGGCAGTCTCAGCCATCGTCGCTCCGCGAACAGTAGAGTCCGTCGATCATACCCAGCGACCCCGGGCCTGCTGGTACACCGCTCGCGTTGCCTCTGCCGTCCGCGTCCAGCTGAGCTTCGCCGCACGCCGTCGTCCGGCCTTGACCAGCGCCGGGCGCTGCTGAATCGCCTCCTCTACGCCAGCCGCGATCGCGCCGGGATCGAGGGGGTCGACCAATACGGCCGCACCGCCGGCGGCCTCGGGCATGGACGACAGGTTCGAGGTGACGACCGGCGCTCCGGCGGACATCGCCTCGACGATCGGTAGCCCATAGCCCTCGTACAGCGACACGTAGACGAACGCCGAGGAAGCCTCGATCAGCGCCATTCGATCGGCGTCGGAGACGAACCCGGTCCTCACGATGCGGTCCTCAACAGGACTCGACGCGAGCCTCAGCTCGATCTTCGATGTCCTCCAGCCGACCGCGCCGACGAGCACCAGCCGAAGGTCCGCGTCGCGAGCCGCGAGTTGCTCGAAGGCGGCGACGAGACGTGCGATGTTCTTCCGGGGCTCAAGCGTCGCCGTCGACACGATGTAGCGGCCGCGCTCCAGCCCGAATCGCGCGAGGACCTCGCTCGGGTCGGCGTTTTCCACGCCGCCATCCGGTCCGGGCGCCAGCTCCGTGATCACGATCCGGCGAGGGGGCACACGCAGCAGCCGATGGAGCTCGTCCGCAGTGGCGCGCGACGGCACCATCACCGCGCGCGCGCGATGCGCTGCCGACATCATGACCGGTACGGCCGCCAGCCGCAGTTTGGGGTGGTAGTACGGATACCGCACCAGTGAGAGGTCCTGGATGGTAAGCACAAAGGGCCGCACGCTCCGCAGCGGCGCGATTGCGTTCGTGTAGTGCACCAGATCCGCACTCGCGGATCGGACATCCGCGTTTGCGTGCCGCTGCACCCACACTTGGTGCCGCTCGCCACGCATGAGCGTGCGCGCCACGCCTGCAAGCGGGCCGTCACGTCTCGCACCGATAAGGACAACGTCATCGTCGTCGCTGCGCCGCTCAAGGAGCGCCAATGCGAGCTCGCGGACATAGACGCCCACGCCGTTCGGTGTCGCCTGGACAGGGCCGGCGTCGTAGGCGAGCGTTGCGGCTGCTCTCACGGTCCCTCGTCGCTCGTCGGGCCGCTCACCGTGCCGTTCGCACCGCCCGCATCCTTTGCGACCGCGGCCACGATTGCAATCACAGCCCACTGGTAGAGGATCGTGAAGGACGGCGCGGTGAGGAGTGACGCGACGACCGCGATCAGCGCGGCAATCGCCGCGGCGGCAAAGCCGTAGCTGCGATCGGACGAACGCCACGAGCGCAGGGCGGACCAGCCGAGTGCGGTGACGGCGAACAGGAACGTTCCGAAGCCCAGGATGCCCGTTTCGCCGAGCAGCTCGGCGTAGATGTTGTTCGGGATCAGCAGCTGGTCCGGCGCTTCCACGTCGGCCTGGCGGTAGCGGCTGTAGGCGAACCCGAAGTTTCCCGGGCCGACGCCGAGGAGTGGGTGGGCCATGAACATGGTGATCGCCGCGCGGCTGGTGGCGACCCGCTCTCGCGCCGTTCGCTGTGTGACCTCCTCGGCGGGGTCTGGGGTCGGGACTGGTGTCAGTCGTGGTGACGTCGTGTCGTCGGAGTCGTCTGGCTCTACGCTCGCGGTCTCCTCCGGCACGCCGAGCATCTGCCCGGCAGTCGCGCCCTTCTCGATCAGCGCCACACCCGCCTCGACCAGATCGGGCATCGTCGCCACCAGCAGCATCACAACTAGCACCGTCGCCGTCAGCGGCCGGAGCACGGCGCGCAGTCGCAGCGGATTTGGAAGGAGTAGCAGCAGCGCGATGACGCCCGGCACCGCCGCGAGGTACCCCGCCACCGAGAAGGTGACAATGATTCCACCGATGATCAGGAAGGTTGCAAAGAACGACGCGACGGTCACTCGCGAGCGACCTGCGAGGAGCGCGATCCCGAACGGCAGGACCACGCCGAGGAACGCGCCGAAGAACGACGGCTCGAGGAAGGTGGACTTGGCCCGCGGCACGATCCAGAAAGACGCGCTGCCCGGGATGAATTCCGTTCCGGGCAATAGCGGGACGTACAGGCCGTGCGACTGGCCGATCGCCTGATAAAGACCGTAGACCGACGCGGCTGCTGCACCGGCCACGAGCGCGACCCACGCCATCCTACGCAGGACTGCCCACCCGAGCGCAGCCGCGACGACGGCCGCTATAGTCAGGTTGCCGAGCAGCCAGACTACCTTCGTGAGCGACCTCACGTCGGAGGCGAGCCGGCCCGTCGCGAACGGGACGTCTCCGTAGTCGGTCCCCAGGTTGACAAGAGTTGAGAGTGCGTAGACCAACGCGAACGGCACAAAGTACGCGAGTGGACGCAGCGCGGGCCGTCGACCTGTCCGGACGAGCAGCGCGCCCACGGCGAGCGCCAACGGAACGGCGACCAGGTGGGCGATCGTCAGCGGGAAGCCGATGTCGATCGTCAGCGTGTTGGCCAGCGGCAACGTCGCGAAGAATGCGGCCAGCAATGCGCCAACCACGACCAAGAGACGTCGTGGTGGCTGTCGGCTGGCACAAGGCTGCGACCCGCCGGCGCCGGAGCTGCCGCGTGGTGCAGACGCCATATCGACGAAATCGACCGATGGCTGCGTCACGAGGTCGGGCTCGGCGGATCGCGGGGGAACGGTGACCGTCCTCAATTCAGGAGTGCGAATGGGCGATGGGAGGATATCGCAGACGTACGCAGCCGATCAGTGCCGCTCCCGCACTCCGATGCGGCAGGCGTCCTCGGAGCCACTTTAGACTCCGCGGCGTGCCGGACGACAACCTGTGACCGCCCGCCCGGTCGTCAGATCGGTTGCGTGGTTGTCGGCCAGCCACGCGCTGGTGCTCGTCGTCGGACTCGCAACGGCGATCGTCATCGCGCGTGGCGGGGCCGAGGACCTTGGCCGATACCGGTTCGCGCAAGCCATCCTGATGTACCTTGTGGTCGCTTCCGACGCCGGACTGACGCTGCTGTCCGTCCGAGAGATCGCGCGCCGGCCCGCGGACGCCGTGCGCTACGCCGGTCCAGTGCTGGTCGTCCGTTTCGTGCTGTCGGCCGTGCTGTTCGGCGTGGCGGCGACGGTCGTCGGCGTCTCGGACGCCCGGGACGCCGCGCCCTTCTACCTAGTGATGTTCGCCTCCGTCTTCCCTCTGTCGCTGAGTCTGATCCACGTGCTCCAGGGCCGCGAGAGGCTGCGCGGCGTCGCGCTTGTGCGGATGGTGAGCATCGCGGGCGCGGGCGCGATTGGGTTAGTCGCGTACCTTGTGTCCGGAAGACTGGTGGCGCTCGTCGTCCCGACGGTCGTCGTCGGCCTGTTAGTCGACGGCGTCCTGCTGCTGTTCGCGCGCCACCGGCTCGGCATCCGGCTCAGATGGGGCACGCCGCCCGAGTGGGCCGCACTCCTCGTCACTGGCGTCCCGTTCCTGGTGACCGCCGTGGCCGTCCAGCTGGTATCGAACGCCGACGCGGTGATCATCGGCACGGTTCGCGGCGAGTCGCAGCTCGGGCTGTATGCCGCGGCCTACGTGCTGGCGGGCCAGACGCTCTTCCTGGCCGGGCCTATCGCATCAGCGATCTACCCTCGGTTCTCGAGGCTGCACTCGACTCCGGACCGCTTCCGCGAAGCCATCCGCAAGGTGTTCGGCGCGATCGCGCTGTTCATCGTGCCGGCTTCCATCGGCGCGGCGCTTCTCGCCGACGCGATCCTCGGCTTCCTGTACGGGACCGACTACGAGGTTTCCGCGCCGATCCTCGCCGTGCTGATGGGCATGCCGCTGATCGGGTTCTACAACGTCGCCATGTCGCAGGTGCTGTACGCCGCCGGCCGCCAGGCGTCGGTCGCCCGGATCGCGATAATCGCAGCCGTCGTGAACGTCGGCACGAACCTGGTGCTGATCCCATCGGTCGGGTTGGTCGGTGCCGCGATCGCGGCCGTTCTGACGGAGGTCGTGACGGCGACAGCGTACACGCGGACGGCGGCACCGATCACCGGGCTAGCGCCGCTGCGGGCGTACCTCTCACCATTCCCCGCCGCATTCGTCATGGCCGTCGGCGTGGTGTTGGTCCGCGTGGCGGGGCTCCAGCCGCTGATCGTCTTCGGGGGGGTCATCGGCACCGCCGTGTACGCCATGGCCATCGTTGTACGGCCGCCGGAGGTCGCGCGCCGCACGGTCGATCGGCTCATCAAGTGAGACGATGGGCCGAGGCACGCCGATCCGTCCGGTATCCTCACCGCCACCGCGCCAGCGCGGCCTCACTCCAGAGAGGGCATCTAACGACCGTTGGCGGCTGACGATTCGGCATCCTTGGGGATACGACCACAACCGACCTTCTTCGTGCTCGGGCACCGCGGCATGCTCGGCACCGTCGTGCACCGACACCTGCGCGAGCAGGGGTACGGTTGCATCATCAGCGACCTGCGGTATGAGGGGCATCCGGACGATCCGCTCATGGCCGAGGTCGCCGGGTCCGGCGTAGACGTGGTCGTAAACTGCGCCGGAATCACCATGCCGCGGCACGTCGACGACAAGCGCCTGTTCATCGTGAACGCGCTGTTGCCACAGCACGTGGCGGCCACGCTGTCTGGGTCGCAGCTGCTCGTCCATCCCAGCACTGACGGCGTGTTTCGAGGTGACCGAATGCACGCCGCCACTGCTCCGCCGGACGCGGACGACCCCTACGGCCTGTCGAAGCGCCTCGGCGAGAACGTGCTCCACACCGCCGGGCCGACTGTCGTCGTTCTCCGAACCTCGATCGTCGGTCCCGAGAAGCAGAGTGCGCGTGGGCTGCTGGCGTGGTTCCTGGCACAGCGCAGCGCGGTTCAAGGATGGACCGATCATCTCTGGAACGGCATTACTACCCTTGCGTGGGCGAAGCTGTGCGTGGAGTTCGCGACGGGCGTGAGGGCACCCGCTACGGGACTGCACCAGCCCACTACGGCGACCGCGGTATCGAAGTACGAGCTGCTGCAATTGTTCGCCGAGGCCTATGACCACCGGGTTCCAATCGAGCCGGTCGCGACAGGCCGCCCTGTCGATCGCAGGCTCGAGCCGACGATCCAGATGCCGCCGCTCGCGGGACAGCTAGCGGAGCTGCGCGACTGGTGGGCCGCCGACCGAGGCTGAATGCGCATCTCGATCCTGATACCGACGCGCGACCGCCTCGACTACCTGCGGCTCAGCTTGGCGAGCGCTCGGGCGCAGCGCTGGAATGACGTAGAGATCCTCGTATCGGACGACGGGTCGACCGACGGTACACGCGAGTTCGTGCGCGCCGTAGCGCAGGAGGATCGGCGGGTTCGCCTTATGACGGGCAACCCATCACCTGGCGTGTTCTCGAATGTCCAGTATCTCGTGAACCAAGGGTCCGGGGACGCCTTCACTGTGCTCGGTGACGACGATCTCCTCGATGCGGACTTCTGCGCCCTTCTCGCCGAGCCGATTGAGCGCGACACATCGGTCATCCTGTCCTTCACCGACTATCGGGTCATCGACGCTTCGGGGGCGCATGTGGAGGAGGCGAGCGCGCAAAGCTCGCTGCGGTACGGTCGCGCCGGGATGCCGGGCGGCGAGGTGCAGAATCCTGTGGTCCTGGCGCTGAGAGGAGGGATCTGGATGGGGTTCACGCTGTACCGCACCTCCGTGTTCATCGAAGAGCCGTTCGATCTGGAATGCGGCACGGCTGCCGACTGGGATTACGCCATTCGCGCGGCGAGGCGGGGACGAATCTGGTTCGTCCCAGGACGTCACGGCTCATACCGAGACCACCGCAGCACCGCCTCGCGCCTTGGCCTGCGCGACGCTGCAGAGCTCGCCATGACTGTGCTACAGAAGCACACCTTCGACGACGAGGCCGCCGAGTCGCTCCGCCGAGCGCTACTTCGGGACGCCGCGAAGCGGCATGCATTTCGAACGGCCCCTCGCGGCCGCTCCGCCGCCCGCGAGTCGCTGCGGCTCTACCTCTCGCTCGGCGGGCGGCGCCTGAACCCGCATTTCATGATGACCACCTTGCTGCTCCATCTGCCACCGATCGTTGCCGGCGCGCTTCAGCGCCTGGTGTGGGTCGCGTCCGGCTCAGTCGCGCGGATGCGCGGAGCTGGGGTGGCTTGACCCGCTACGCACTGGCGCACGATTTCTTCGTCACAGAGGGCGGAGCGGAGCAGTGCGCCATCGAGTTCGCGCAGATGTTGCCATCGGCTCCGGTGTACACCAGCTTCTTCGACGACGCGCGTTTCGGGGATCGAATCGAACATGGCCGCGTGCGACCATGGCCGCTCCAGCGCCTCGTCGGCCCATCGGCCGGCTTCCGAAGCCTCTATCCGCTTTACGCCGCGTACTTCGGCGCGCTGCGCGCCGACGCAGACCTGTTGCTCACCAGCTCAATCGCGTTTACCAAGGCGATGCGAACCCGCGCTGGCGGCATGCATATTTCCTACATATACACTCCGATGCGATATGCCTGGGACCTCAACACCTACCTTTCCGAATCGAGCTACTCGCCGTTTGCGCGACTTGCCGCGCGGACCATCAGGCCGGTCATGCAGAGCTGGGATCGCCGTACGGCCCAACGCCCCGACCGCGTGGTCGCCATTTCGCACACCGTGCGCCGGCGCATCGAGGCTAACTGGCGGCGCGAGGTGGACGAGGTCATCTACCCGCCGGTGCGGCTCGAGGAGATGCAGCTGGGCACCGAGGACGACGGGTACTATCTCGTCGCCGCGCGGCTGTTGGCGTACCGGCGCATCGATCTTGCCGTCAAGGCCTTCGCCGCGCTCGGGCGCGAGCTGGTAGTCGTCGGCGACGGCCCTGAACGCGCGAGGCTCGAAGCGCTCGCCGGCCCATCGGTGCGGTTCGTCGGGCACCTGCCACGCGAAGAGGTGGTGCGCCTGTTCCGCCGATGCCACGCGTACGTCGTGCCGGGCGTGGAGGACTTCGGCATTGCACCGGTCGAAGCGATGGCAGCGGGCAAGCCGGTCATCGCCTTCCGCGCGGGTGGCTCGACAGAGACAGTCGACGAGGGGCGAACCGGAGTCTTCTTCGACGAACCTTCAGCAGTCAGCCTCCGTGCGGCCGTTCAGACGCTCGACAGCATGCGCTTCGAGGCCGTAGTGCTGCGGCAGCACGCGCAGGCGTTCAGCGCGGACGCGTTCCGAAAGCGTTGGCGCGCCATACTAGAGAACCCTGCCACCCTCGGGCTCTGAGGCCCGCGAGGGAGGCTAGTTGCTATCCTGCGAGGTGCCGTTGGCACCTGCGCCCGAAACGGCGTCCCACGCACCGGAGATCCCCTTGCACCTCGCGGGCTCCACGATCCTCATCACCGGAGGGACCGGATCCTTCGGCAACCGCGTCGCGCGTTACCTGCTCGAGCAGGACCCCGCGGAGATCCGCATTTTCAGCCGCGATGAGAAGAAGCAATGGGAGATGCAGAAGACGTACCCCAACCTGCGGTACATCGTCGGCGACGTCCGTGACCGCGACCGGCTGCGCGACGCCATGGAGGGAGTCGACTTCGTGTTCCACGCGGCCGCGCTCAAGCAGGTGCCGTCCTGCGAGGCGGCTCCCGCCGAGGCGCTGAAGACGAACACGCTCGGATCCCTCAACGTGTGCGACGCGGCGGCCGCAGCGGGGGTACGGACTGTCGTAGCGCTGAGCACTGACAAGGCCGTCAAGCCGGTGAATGCCATGGGAATGACAAAGGCGCTCATGGAGAAGATCGTCTGCGCCCAAAACCTATACCGGTCGAGCCCGATCTTCACGTGCGTGCGGTACGGCAACGTGATGGGCAGCCGAGGCTCGGTCATCCCGCTTTTCCGGGAGCAGATCAGGCGCGACCAGCCGATCACCGTCACCCTTCCCCAGATGACCCGCTTCATGCTCACGCTCGACGACTCCGTCGAGCTGGTCGTGCGTGCGCTGACGACGGCAAACGGCGGCGAGATCTTCGTGCGCAAGGCGCCGGCCTGCACGGTTCAGACCCTCGCCGAGGTGATGCGTCGCAAGTACAGCCCGCGAGGCGACGATCACGAGATTTGCGAGGTCGGCGTGCGCCCGGGGGAGAAGATCCACGAAGTTCTGGTGAACGAGTACGAGCTTCCGCGCTCGGTCGAGGACGACAACTATTTCGTGGTCCACCCTGAGTACCGGCCACCGGCGACGCTCTCGCAGCGCGAGCCCGGCGAGGAGTACACGTCCGAGAACACAACTCGGATCGAGGAGTACGAGACGATCTCGGCACTCCTGGACCACGCCGAGGCGACCTCCGAGTACAACTGACGATCCCTGCGCTGCGTCGGGCGCGTCAAAATCCCCGTAGAGTGCACCGGGGCGGCGGAGTCGGCCTGTTACGCGAACCGTATTGGCGAGGAGTACGTATTTCAGCCAGCACCACGGCCCCTGACTCACCAGTAGATATGGCCTGGTCGCTGGACACGTTGCGCCATGTCAGCCATGGCTAACAATGCCCGCAGATGGCTAGAGTTAGCGTAACGATGGGTACGCCTGCTCAGCCACGTGCCACGCCAGAAGCCTCGCCGCCTAACCTCGGCGCCTACGGAATAGTGTCCCATTGCCGGGGATGCGCCCGGCAGCAGGACGACTGGTTCACTTTGCTTCGCATGGATCCTATGCCTCTGGCGGGCAGATTCTGCGAATCGGAGACCGAGGCGCTCACTTCTCCGAAGTTTCCATTGACGTGGGTTCAGTGCCAATGGTGCGAGCTCGTTCAAGTCCTCGAAGACGTATCGGATAGCGTGCTATACGGTCAGTATCGGTACGGAAGCTCGACCGTCCCTGGGCTCGTCCGCCATTTCGAGGAGTACGCGAAGTTTCTCGCCAGCCGGTTCGGATCTGCAGGCGTTCACGTGGTCGAAATCGGCGCAAACGACGGGGTTCTTCTCTCGCGGCTGCCGACGGCGTGGCGTCGCGTCGGTATCGATCCCAGTGACGTCGCGCGCACGCAACGGTCCGAAGACTACGAGCTGCTGAATCTGCCTCTCACCTTCGACTTGGCTATGGAGTATCCCGACCGCGGCAAAGTGGATCTGGTGACGTCATCGAATACCATGGCGCACTTCACCGATCTGCACGGAGCTTTCGAGGCCGCTGACATACTCCTCCGCCTGGGCGGCGAGCTCATCTTGGAAGTGCACGATCTCGCGGCGACGCTGGACGGCGGCCAGTGGGACACGATCTATCACGAGCATAAAGTCGAATGGTCTGAGCGCTCACTCCGCGCCGTCGTCGGAGAGGTTGGGTTCGAGCCGACCTTCACGCAGCGGAGGCCGCTGCATGGAGGGCTTCTTCGATGCGGGTTCAAGAAGACCGGCACGTTGGTTCCGATTACGCGGCCGAGTGACCTTCACCGGGAATCCTTCCAACTGCTAGTTGACGGCTATTCGCGGCGCCGCCGGTCGCCGGTGTACGCGGTGCTCACTGCCGCTCTACACGGGGATCGACGCGTAGCCGCATATGGCGCGTCCGGACGTGCGAACGTGTGGATGAACCAGTTGCCGGAGCTTGACTTTGAGTATGTGATCGATGACTCGCCGCTGCGCAACGGACGCTGGCTGCCGTCAATAGCGGTCCCGGTCTATCCGTCGGCGACACTCGACACCAGGCCTCCGGATGTTTGTCTAATCACAGCGTGGAACTACGCCCGCGACATTATCGCCAAGCACCCTGACTTTCGCGGCACCTGGCTCCAGACGTTCGCTCGTGACCCTTAGCTCGACAAGAGTGGGGCGTGTGCAGTCGCGACGGCGCATCCGCTAGAGTGTGCGCTTAGCGCGGTGCGCCTGGTGTGGCTGGGCTTACGACACGACCTCGCGGGGTGACCCCAGCGTCACCGCCAGGACGACTGCCCACGTCGGAAGGCGCATCAGAATGCCCACGCCCCGGTCGCGAAGCGCGCCGAGAACCACAGCAGAAGCGCCACCGAGACGCCCCCCAGCACAAACCCAAGCCACCGCCGCTCGGCCAGCTGGGCGAACCACGCGAAGAGCGGGAACATGGTGAGTGCGTAGCGCGGCACGGACAACACGAACGATGTGCTGACAAACAGCAGCCAGTTGCCGGTCATCCAGGTGAACCAGGCGGGGCGGAAGCGGAACGCCGCCACGACCGTCCCCGCCAGCCCCAGGACGATGGCCGCGAGCTCGGTGACGCCGTACATGACGACGTTCTCGGGAGTGTCATTCTCGAGCCACCCGAACACTCCGCCGATCCCCTCCCACGGCCAGGCCAGCGACTTGAACCAGTGCTCGTTCTGGATGCGGAGGAACTCGAACGGGTTGCCGTACACCGCGTAGTTGATCAACAGGTAGCCGCCGAAGCCCACCGCCACCAGGCCGATCCATGCCCAGGCCGCCCGCCAGCGCCGATCCTCCGCCCACTGCAGCCACGCCTCTGCCGCGAGCGCCGGGATGAGGATCAGGCCGTTGACCCGCGTCAGCGCTGCCAGCCCGCCCAGGAGGCCGGCCAGCCACCATCGGTCAGTCCGGGCGGCCAGGAATGAGCCCAGCACCAGCGCCAGAAACAGCGATTCGGTGTAGCCGATGTGGAGGAAGTAGGCGGTCGGGAAGATGAGCATGAAGACCGCGGCCCGCTTGCCGATGTGCTCCCCGAACTCGCGCGCCACGAGCCGGTAGAGCAGCAGCACCGCCGCTACCGAGGCGACGGCGCTGACCATGATGGGCGCCACCAGCTCCGGCAGGACGGTGAGTCCCAGCGCAGTGGCCCAGGGGAACAGCGGGTAGAACACGATGAACAGGTCAAGGTCGCCGAGCTTGCTGTACATCGGCAGGTTGCCCGGGTCGTAGGCGGTGTAACCGAACAGCGCGACGTCGAGGTAGTGCGGCGCGTCCCATCGGTTCCAGATGCCAAAGATCTGGCCGAGGTCGATGGGTCGGTCGTTGACCAGGGCCACCATCACCAGACCCCAGGCGAACAGCAGGGCCTTCACCAATAGGGTCAGTCCGACCAGCTGGGCGTCGGTCGTGCGCAGCCATGGCCGCACGGCTTCCATGGCGAGGGACTATAGGTCCTGGACCGATGTGGTCCGCGCTCAGAAGGAGGCGGTCAGGCGGAGGCGGCCAGCCGGCTCCAGATCTGGACGGGCTCCTCGCGGCCTTTCACTGGGAGCGTCCGCATCGACCAGGCGTCCTTCGCTCGGTCGGTCTCGAGCCCGGCCTGGGCCGCGGTCTCGGCCGAGATCAGCAGCTCACCGGCCTTCGCGGCGTCCCCGAGGCGATGTGCGACGTTCACCGCGTCGCCAACTGCGCTGAAGCTGGTTACCTCGCTGGTGGGGCCGATGAAACCGGTGAACGCGGATCCGGTGTTCACTCCCACACCCACCGGAAGATGGGCTTCATCCTGGATCCGGCGCGCGGCGGCGAGTCCGCGGCGCGCGTGATTGCCATCGGTGAAGGCGGGGATGAACAGCGCCATCACGCCATCCCCCAAGAACTTGTCGATGAGCCCGTTCTCGGCTTGCACGGCATCGGTCACCAATCGGTAGAAGTCCGCCAGCAGATTGGAGAACGTCCCGGCGCTCACCTGCTCGGCCATGGCCGTGGATCCGCGCACATCCGCGAACAGGACCGTGAGCTGCACCTCGGCTCCGCCCGGACTCTTTGACAGCGCCGAGAAACATCGGTTGCAGAGCTGGGGGTTCTTGGCCAGTGCGCCATACCCGATCACCCGCATGATCGGCCCGAACGGCGCCCGATACGGAGCGGCGCACAGCTTGCAGCGCGGGTCCGACGGCAGATGGCGGAACAGGCGTGACTCGGGCGCCGCATTCGGTTCGCTTAGAATGCGTCCCCAGGTCTCCTCGTCGATGGCTGCGGCCACGAAGCCAGCCTATCAGGCACTACCCCGATCGGCTGTGGATTGGCACCGTGGAGGCCGGCTGCTACGATGCGGAGCCGATCCGGCCGCCCGACGGCGACCGCGATGGATTCGGTCGGGGCGTAGCGCAGCCTGGTAGCGCACTGCGTTCGGGACGCAGGGGTCGGCGGTTCAAATCCGCCCGCCCCGACCATTCTCAGTCGTGCCGTGCCTGACCTGCACCGGCCCGATCTAGACCGCGCTCAGCCGGTGATTTCGGCGCGTTCGGTGAAAACGGCCGCCACGACCAACGAGCCGATCAGCCACGCGCCGACCAGCAGCATGGCGGTCTCCTGCGCGAGCGGGTCGGGCCCGGCCCCGAACCCGCCACCCCCAAGCCCCACCGCCGACGTGGCGACGTTGAAGGGCATGTAGCGCACGATGTCCGGCAGGAAGATGCCGGCAAACGCTTCCCCGAAGTAGAAGGCAATCCCCACCCCGATCCCGGCCAGTTGGCTGCGGGCCAGCGTGGCCACGGCGAACCCCAGCGCTCCCTGCTCGGCCATCGCGAACCACCCCCGCCCGAACTGCTCCGGCAGCGCGCCCAGAGCGTCCGCGTTGTTCATTCCATCGGTGGGGACGTCTGCCAGGTTGGCACCGATGAAGGCCGCCGCCACGCCGATGAGGAATGAGAACAGCAGTCCAGCCACCAAGTACGCCGCCACCGCCGCGAAGGTGAGCAACATGTACCGGCTCCGGCTCTCCCCGCGTGCGACCGCCATCTTCAGGGTTCCCCACGACCACTCCGAGCCGGCGACCGCCGCTCCGTAGGTGACCGCGAAGAGGCCTCCCAGCCCGACGATGAAGCCGAGGATCAGCTGGTAGGCCAACGGGAACGTGACGAGGGTCAGCGGGTCCGGTCCATCCGGTCCGCCCGGCCCTCCGCCATCGCCTCCGGTGGCTGCCACCGCGACGATGATCATCACCAGCAGGCCGGTCAGGATCCCGAAGGTGAGCCAGGTCGCCGGTCGGCGCTGGAGCTTCCGCAGCCCGGAGAGGAGGATCCTCATCCGTCGCCCCCCGGCGCCGTCGGGGTGGCAATCCCCTGGAATGTCCCTTCATGGCTGTCGGCCTCGTCCGCGGTCAGCGCGAGGAACAGCTCTTCCAGGTCGCTGCCGGCCTCCAGCCGCGCGGCGTAGATGCCGGCGTCAGCCAGGGTCCGGTTGACCTCGGCGGCGCGGTCGGCCGCGATGCGCACCGTGAGCCAGCCCGCATCGGCGGATGGTTCGACCCCGTCGTGTCCGGGAAGGTTGGCGAGACGTTCCGCCGCGGAGGCCACCTCATGCGGAGCCACCCTCACGCGGACCAGGTCGGCGCCATGCAAGAGCTCGGTCATCGAGCCCTCGCGCACCAGGCGCCCCGCGGCGATGATCCCGATGACGTCCGCCATCTGCTGCACTTCGCCCAGCAGGTGGCTGGATACGAACACGGTCTTGCCCTCCGCCGCCAGGTGGCGGAGCGTCTCGCGGATCGCGACGATCCCGGCCGGATCGAGGCCGTTGGCCGGCTCGTCCAGGAGCAGCAGCTGCGGGTCACTGAGCAGGGCGGCTGCGATGCCGAGGCGTTGCTTCATGCCCAGCGAGTAGCCGGAGACCTTGTCCCGCGCGCGATCGCGGAGCCCGACCAGCTCCAGCAGCTCCTCGACGCGTGCCCTCGTCGTAGGGGCGCCACTGGCCCCGATCGCCCGGAGGTTCTCCCGGCCCGACAGGAACGGGTAGAACGAGGGTGTCTCGACCAGGGCGCCGATGTCGAACAGCCGCCGCCGATCCCGCCCGCTGAACGGTCGGCCCAGGAGCTCGATGCTGCCGTGGTCGGGGTGGATGAGTCCGGTGAGCAGGCGCATGGTCGTCGTCTTGCCCGCCCCGTTGGGCCCGAGGAAGCCATAGACCACTCCGGTCGGGACGGATATGTCCAGACCCGCCAAAGCCAGGCGCGAGCCATAGCTCTTGCGCAGGTCACGAGTGGCGAGCGCCAAGCCGTCTGCGGACGCGGTCATGTCGTGCGGTAGGGTACCCGCGATTGACGAATCGGCTCCCGCTCCCCGGTGTCCGCTTCGGCCACGTCAACATCGTGGCCGCCGACTGGCACCGGCTGGTGGACTTCTATCGGACGGTTTTCGGCTGCGAGGTCGTGCCGCCGGAACGGAATTACGCCGGCCCGGACCTGGAGCGGGGGACCGGGGTGGCCGGGGCCGAGCTGCGTGGCGCGCACCTGCGATTGCCCGGCCTCGGGGCGGACGGGCCGACTCTCGAGATATACCAATACCGCCGCGCCGAGGAGCGCCCACCGACCGCGGCCAACCGACCGGGGTTCGCGCACATTGCCTTTGCGGTCCGCGACGTGGAGGCGGCGCAGGGCGAGGTGCTGGCCGCCGGTGGCGGGCGAATCGGGGACATCGTGACCCTGACCACCGCCGATGGCCGGCGCGTCACCTGGTGTTACGTCACCGATCCCGAGGGCAACATCCTCGAGCTCCAAGCCTGGAGCCGTTAGGGACCGCCACCGATCGGCGCGCGACGGCCGGCCAGGGGTACCAGTACATCGGTCCCCTTCGAGTACTGCACCAGACCCCACTCCACGCTTTTCCGCGGTTTTTCGCCAGGTGCCCCCGCGCACCGGGGCGTACCCAGGGGACGATCACGCCATGGATGGAGATGCGCACGCATCGCATCCTCACCACGTAAATGCATTTATCCAGGGAGGGCGCAGTCGTGCATCGGATGGCGCGGTCGGGCAAGCGCGGTCGCGCTGCGCTCGGCCATCGACGTCACCGGCTCCGGCGTGGCGCCGGTCGCGCGGCACGACCGTTGCGCGCCACGCTCGCGGTCCTGATCACTGCTCTTGCGCTGCTTCTGAGCGTCGTACCGGTCCTCGCATCCCACGTGGTGCCGGTCACCCTCCTGGGGAATCCGACCTGCGCGTCCGTCGGCGACTACGACCACGAGTTCAAGGTCGAGCCGGTGACCAACGGTCTGCATGCCGATCCGGGCAGCGACTTCGAGGCCCAGCTCACGGTTGGGAGCTCGGCGCTCGGCCAGACGGTTGATTTCGCGGGCAACCTCCCGGTCGACGCGGTCCTGGTCAAGGGCGGGCCGAACGCCAACTTCTATCTGTACGTGCCCACGGTCCTGACCGATAACGGCCTGCACGCGCCGCTGAACATACTGGGTGGCTCGTACTACGGCCTGGGCCACATCCGGTTCTGCTTCGACGACGAACCCAGCGGGACGCCCACGCCGACCCCGACGCCAACCCCGACCCCGACGCCAACCCCGACCCCGACGCCGACGCCGACCCCGACGCCGACGCCGACCCCGACGCCGACCCCGACGCCGACCCCGACGCCGACCCCGACGCCGACGCCGACGCCGACGCCAACCCCGACGCCAACCCCGACGCCAACCCCGACGCCAACCCCGACGC
>JBBPIR010000007.1 GCA_038040195.1 Chloroflexota bacterium
GCCGGCACGGTGATGACCGCCTCGGTCACCTTCTCGCCCAGGTAGGCCTCGGCATCGGACTTCAGCTTCTGCAGGATCATGGCGCTGATCTCGGGCGGGGTGTAGCTCTTGCCGTTGGCCAACGTCACCGTGACCCCATCCGACTTCGGGTCCTTTTCGACGGTGTAGGGCACCAGGTCCTTCGAGCGCTGGACCTCCGGATCGTCCCAGCGGCGGCCCATGAAGCGCTTGATCGAGAACACGGTGTTCTCCGGGTTGGTGATCGCCTGGCGCTTGGCGACCTGGCCCACCAGCCGCTCCCCGCTCTTCGCGAAGCCGACCACGGAGGGCGTGATGCGCGAGCCCTCGGCACTGGTGATGACGGTGGGCTCACCGCCCTCCATGACGGCCACCACGCTGTTGGTGGTGCCGAGGTCGATACCGATGATCTTTCCCATGTGTTCGGTTCCTACTCTCCGGGTGTGGTTGGCCCAGCCGGGTGGGCTGGGTTGTTGGCGACGCGGACGAGGGCCGGGCGCAGGACCCGCTCGTGGAGCAGGTAGCCGCGCTGGACCTCGTCGATGACGGTGTTGTCTGGGTATGCGGTCGTGTCCTCGTGGACGACGGCCTCGTGGAGGTTGGGGTCGAATGGCTTGCCGACGGCCTCGATGGGTGTCACCCCCTCCGACTCCAGCAGGCTGTGCAGCTTGCGCTGGACCAGGCGGATGCCCTCGACCCACGCCTCGTGGGTGTCGGGCGGGACGGTGTCCAGGGCGCGATCGAAGTCATCGAGCACGCTCAGCAGGCGCGCCAGGAGAATGGCGTTGGCGAACAGGCCGGTGGCGGCCCGCTCCTCCTCGGTCCGGCGCCGGAAGTTCGACAGGTCGGCGGCCGCACGCTGCCAGTTGTTCAGGTTCTCATCGGCCCGCTGGCGAGTCGCAGCCAGGGCGCGCTCGGCCTCCTGTAGCTGTTCGAGCAGCTCGCTGCGCGACGGCGTGGAGATGGCCTCCGCCCGTTCCTCGGCCCGCGTCTTGGGGCGCGGGTCGCCGTTGATCGGCTTCGCGGACTTGGTCGACTCAGTCATGGGTCCACCCGGTGTGGCTGTCGATGAGCTCATTCAGGACGCTGGACACGAAGCGCACGGTGGGGATGGCGCGTGGGTAGGCCATCCGGGTCGGGCCCAGCACGCCAAGCAGGCCGAGGGCGCGGTCCGGCGTCCCGTAGGGGGCGAAGACCAGGCTCACCTCGCGCATGGCGTCGTTGGGGTTCTCGCGGCCGATGATCACGTGGACACCGCCCCGTCGGGTGACCACGGGGAGCAGCTGCTCCAGGAAGTCGACCCGCTGGAGCATTTCCAGTACGGGGCGCAGGGCGTGGCCGCCGGCGAACTCGGGCTGCTCCAGGACGTAGGCCAGGCCGTCGGTGTAGACATCCTCGATCGAGGTCTCGTCCGCCTCTTCCAGCAGGTCAGCCACCGTGGCGGCCACATGGGCGGCGAGGGGGGTGAGCTTGCGGGCGCGCCGGCGAGCCTGGGGAGCGGTGAGCCCCGCCAGCTCGACATTCAGCTCCGCGGCGGCGGCGTCGAGATCGGCCTGGGTCGCCGGCGAACCGGCGGCACGAGTGAGGGACGCCGGGTCGAGGTGGCGCTGGACGACGGTCCCGTCGGCCAGGACCACCACTGCCATCCGGGCATGATCAGGCAGCTCAACCAGCTGGAGATGGGCGAACTTCGCGCGCCGGGCACGAGCCGGGGTGACGACCGCCGCCGAATGGGTGGACGCGGCGAGGGTCGAAGCCGCGAGGCGCAGCCAGTCGTTGGAGGTCAGCTGTACCTGGCTGAACTGGTGGCGAATCATGAGTGCGTCGGCGCGGTCCAGCTCCGACTCGCGCATGAGGGCCTCGACGTAGTAGCGGTACCCCAGGTCGGAAGGGACGCGGCCGGCGGAGGTGTGCGGATGGCTCAGCAGGCCCAGCGCCTCGAGGTCGGCCATGGCGCCGCGAATGGTGGCCGGGCTGACGTCCAGCCCGTATCGGCGAACGAGGGCCTTGGAGCCGATGGGCTCGGCGGTGAGAACGTAGTCCTCCACCACCGCGCGCAGGACCGCTCGCTGCCGCTCGGTCAGATCGACCGGCGGGTGCGACGCGGAGGCGGTTTGCGGCGTTCGTTGTGACATATCGAGGCGGATTTTAGCACTCTCGATGGTAGAGTGCTAACGACCCGGATTCGATCCTACCAACCCCGCTTGACCACTGTCAACGCGGGGGCAGCCGCGCCAGGAGGTCAGATGCGCTGCATCCGCAGCCGGCCGCCGGCGAAGGCGTAGATCCCCATCGTCACCGCGAAGTGGCCGACCATTGCCGGGATGACGGTGCCGGTGTTGACTGTCACCAGGCCGCACGCATATCCCAGCAGCACCGAGCCGGCGACGAAGTACCAGTCCCGCTCGCGCCACACGCGCCGGTGAGCAGCACCGAAGATGACCGCCTGAAGGGCCACCGCCACGCCGGGGTTGAGCCCGCCCACGAGCATCAGGCCCAGGATGACCGCGCGGAACTGCAGCTCCTCGGCCACGGCGTTTAGGCCGGCCGCCAGGGCGCGGCTGGGGAGCATCTCCAGCGGCAGCGGGAGCAGGGCCCGGAACCGGACCACGGCCAACGCAGCACCGTTGGCGATACCCACCACCGCGAAGATGAGCATGGCCGGCAGCAATTCCCCCACGTCGCCCCCGACCAGGAACAACGAGGCCATGCCGCGCGGCAGGATGATGATGATCCCCGCCGTGAAGATCAGGACCAGCCCGTAGTAGCTCAAGGGGCCCAACCACCAGGATCGGCTCCGGAAGTAGTCGCTGCGCATGATCCGCTCCTGGTCGAAGCGGAGGACGACCATGAACACGGTCATCCCGATCGCGATGGCCAGGCGCAGCGAGTCGCCGAAATCTCCGAGGGCGCCCATCAGGTGGTCGTTTCGTTCATGCGGAGCACGGCCAGGAACGCCTCCTGCGGTATCTCGACCGAGCCGACCCGCTTCATGCGCTGCTTGCCCTCCTTCTGCTTCTCGAGCAGCTTTCGCTTGCGCGTTACGTCGCCGCCATAGCACTTGGCGATGACGTCCTTGCGGAGGGCCCGGATCGTCTCGCGGCTGATGATATGGGAACCGATGGCCGCCTGGACCGGCACTTCGAAGAGCTGACGCGGGATGAGGGCCTTGAGCTTTTCGACCAGGCTTCGACCGATGCGCACCGAATTGGACCGGTGCACGATGAGGCTGAGCGCATCCACGGGCTCGCCGTTGACCAGGATGTCGAGCTTGACCAGGTCCCCGGACCGATAGCCGATAAACGCGTAATCCATGCTGGCGTAGCCCGACGATCGGCCCTTGAGCTGGTCGTGGAAGTCCACGATCAGCTCGGCCAGCGGCATCTCGAAGTGGAGGTTGACCCGGCGTGGGTCGAGGTACTCCATAGTGCCGAAGACGCCACGCCGAGCGGTAGCCAGCTCCATGATCGGGCCGACGTGCTCGGTGGGGGTGATGACCTGGACGCTGACCCATGGTTCGGCGATGTCCTCGATCTCCCCGGGCGGCGGCAGGCGGGCCGGGTTGTCGACGACGACCTCGTCGCCGTGGTGGCCCTGGACGCGGTACTCGACCGACGGGGCCGAGGCGATGAGGTCCAGGTCGAACTCGCGCTCCAGCCGCTCTTGGACGATCTCCATGTGGAGGAGGCCCAGGAACCCGCACCGGAACCCATGCCCCAGGGCCACGCTGGACTCGGGCTCGTACCCGAAGCTGGCGTCGTTGAGGTGGAGCTTGTCCAGCGCGTCGCGCAGAAGCGGGTACTCGTCGCCGCGCAGGGGGTAGATGCCGGCGAACACCAGCGGCAGCGCGGGACGGTACCCGGGGAGCGGTTCCGCCGCGGGATGGCGAGCGGTGGTCAGCGTGTCCCCAACCCGGGCCTGGGCGATGCTCTTCAGCCCGGTGGCCACGTAGCCCACCTCCCCGGCGCCGAGCGAGGCGGCCGCCACGGGCTGAGGTCGAAAGTAGCCCAACTCCAGGATATCGGAGCTGAGCCCGGTGGCCATGAACCGGATCCGGTCGTGGTCATGCAACGTCCCATTCGCCAGCCGGACGTAGGTCACCACCCCCTTGTAGGAGTCGTAGTGGCTGTCGAAGACGAGGGCCTGGAGAGGCGCGGCCGGATCACCGGGCGGCGGCGGGATGCGGGTCACGATGGCCTCCAGGATCTCCGGCACACCGGTTCCGTCCTTGGCCGAGGCCAGGATGGCCTCCTCGCGGGGGATGGCCAGGGTCTCCTCCAGCTCCGCCATCACCATGTCCGGGTCGGCGCTCGCCAGGTCGACCTTGTTGATGACCGGGATGATGACCAGGTGCTGCTCGAGGGCCAGCTGGGCGTTGGCCAGGGTCTGGGCCTCGATGCCCTGGCTGGCATCGATGACCAGCAGCGCCCCCTCGCAGGCCTGGAGGGATCGGCTCACCTCGTAGCTGAAGTCGACGTGCCCCGGTGTGTCGATGAGGTTCAGGACGTAATCCAGCCCGTCCGCCGCGGTGTACTGGAGCCGAACCGCCCGGGCCTTGATGGTGATGCCCTTCTCGCGCTCCAGGTCCATGGAATCGAGGACCTGGCTCGTCATCTGGCGGGGATCGATGGTGTGCGTCGCCTCCAGCAACCGATCGGCGAGCGTGCTCTTGCCGTGGTCGATGTGGGCGACGATGCTGAAGTTCCGGATCCGCTCGCGGGCTGTCACGCGGGCAGAGTCTAGCCGGGCGCCCGCGCCGGGCGCCCGCATCGGGCTAGCCGGTGCCGACCAGGGTGATGCCGTTTACCGTCTTGTACGAGCTGTCATAGGTATTCTGGTGGATCACCTCGCCGGTCGTCCCGTCGCTGACGACCCGGGTCACCGTTACGTCGAACCCGTGGTGCATGTATTCGACCCGCTGGCTGGTGCCGGTCGGCAGGCTGCTCGTGTATTCGATCGTCTCGACCGCATAGGTCCGGTTGGTGATGATCGGGTTGGTGAAGCTGACGACCCGGTTGAGGGGCAGTCCCCACAGGTCGAAGCGGACCAGGCCCCAGTCGGTGTACGAGCGGATGATGAGCGGACCCTCAGTGTCGTTGGTGAAGCTCATCGTCTGCGAGAAGTAGTCGGTCTCGAACACCGTGGCGTCCAGGCCCATGGGGTAACGGTCGATGTAGTAGTAGTGGTTCATCCGGGCGTCCATCTGGAGTCCTGCCCGCAGCGCGGTGTTGAACAGGGTGGTCGATGTCGAGCAGATTCCGCCCGCCAGCGCGACTCCACCGGTGCTCCGGCCGCCAATGATGGCTCCGCCATAGGTATAGCCATGCTCGGGCGTGACCGGGTCGATATCGCGCCAGAAGTCGAATGTGTCGCCGGGCAGGATGACCATGCCGTCGAGGTCGACCGCCGGAATGGAGATGTTGGCCCCGTATCCGTTCCCGTCGCCCGGGACGTAGTAGGTGCTCCAGGTCGACAGGCGGACGAGGTTGGGCAGGATGGCCTCGGCGTCGGCCGTGGTGAGAGTGGGCTCCAAGAACGAGGCGCTGAGCATCACGCCTGGCACGTCGCGACCCGCACCGCGACGGTGCAGCCCGGCCACGATGGCCTCCACGGTCCCATTCACGTCCAGCTCGCGGCCGCGAACAGCCGGAACCACCCCGGATGGGCCGGCGGCGTCGAAGCTGAACCCGGCATCGGTCGGATCGCGCTGAATGGCCTCCGCCAGCTGTTCCACCGCGTCACTCAGCGTGGTCCGATTCAGGATCACGCCGTATAGCTGGTCTTCATCGGTACTGAAGCCGATGGCCGCATGGATGTCATCGGCCGCCAACGTGTAGGCGTCTGCTCCGTCGGTGAGCTGCAGCGGCGCCGCGAACATGGCCCGCGCCGCGGCGGCGGCCTCGGCCGCCTGCCGCTGGGTGACCTCGAACGGCACCGCCTCGGACGCCAGCTCCACCGCCACGTTCCCCGTTTGAGGGGCGAGCAGGACGGCGGTCAGCGCGGCCCGGATGTCGTCGGGGTGCAGTCGACGGCCGGCGCTGGGCGGCGCGACGGCGTAGGTCCCGTCCGGGTTGGTGACCACCGCCCCATCCTGCGGGCGGGCAAACGCACGCGCCGCGATGTCGACCACCAGCCGGTCGAAGCGGGCCTGGTCCACGGACACCGCGTCCGACACCTGGGTGCCCACGACCAGCGAGGCAAGCCGATGCTGACCATCGGTCCACGGGTTGCCGGTTCGCCCGACGGCCATGGCCGCACTCACCAGGGCTGCGAAATCATGATCCCGCCCCAGGCTCTCGAAAGAGACCGCACTGGGGGTCCCGTCGAGTGTGATGAGCAGATCACCGCTTGCCAGGTCCGCCAGTCCGGAGCGCAGCCGGGCCTCCGCTTCGGCGGCGGTCAGGAAGCCGACATCCAAACCCGCCACGCTGACGCGCGGCATGACCCGGCCATCCAGCACCAGTCCCATCCCCGCCGCCACCACGGCCGGGATGGCGAGGGCGGCAGCCAGCACGCCCGCGGCGACGAGTGCCGCGACGACGGGGCGGGGGAGCGCGGGGGCGCGAGGGGCTAGGTCAGCGCCGGGGGTTGCGACCGCAGGGCTACGCATCGGTTGTGTAGGCGATTGTCGCCGAAGCGGCGGATGGGTGTCGAGGCGACCCCGGTGCTATACTCCGCCGCCGATCGGCCCCCCGGCCGAATGCCCCCGCGGAACCCTCCGCGAAGTCCCCTCCGCCAGCACGAGGATGGCCCATTCGTGGCTCGCAAAGCTCGCATCTGGAAGGGCGCACGGACGCCATCCGCCTTGAAGCGCGCCCGGCAGGCGCTGCGCCGTCGGACCGTCAACCGGCGGACCCGGAGCGAGGCCAGGACCCTGGTCCTGCAGGCGGCCAGCGTTGCGAGCGGACGATCCGAGGGTGATGCCGCCGGCGCGGTGGCCGCCGCCATCAGCGCCCTCGACAAGGCCGCCGAGAAAGGGATCATCCATCCCAACAATGCGGCACGCCGGAAGAGCCGGCTGATGGCCAAGATCAACGCGTCCCACGCGCTCGACGCCCAGGCGGGAGCCGGCCCGCGACGCCCGACGACCGCGGGCAAGACCGAGCAGCGCAAGAAGGTCGCCGCCGCTAAGGCCTCCAAGGCCGCTGCTGCCCGTTCCGCCGACCGGCCGCGCACCGCCGCCGGCAAGGCCCGGGTGGCGGTCACGCGTGCGACCCGCGAGACCTCGGCCGCCAAGCGCCGCGCCCCGAAGGCCGCGCCGGCCGGCGACACTCCGTCCGAGATCCCGAGCCCGGAGGGCGGCGAGTCCTGACCCGCTCCTAACCGGCGCGGGCGTACGGCGCTCGGCCGGCGTAGACGGCCCGCTCCCCGAGCTCCTCCTCGATCCGCAACAGGCGGTTGTACTTCGCGGTCCGTTCTGATCGGCTCATGCTGCCGGTCTTGATCTGGCCCGTTCCGAGCGCCACCGAAAGGTCGGCGATGGTCGTGTCCTCCGTCTCGCCCGAGCGGTGGCTGATGACCGCTCCCCATCCGGCCGCACGAGCGGTGTGGACCGCGGACATGGCCTCTGACAGGGTCCCGACCTGGTTGACTTTGACCAGGATGGCGTTGCCCGCGTGCTCCGCGATGGCGCGCTCCAGGCGCGCGAGGCTCGTCACCAGCAGGTCGTCACCCACCAGCTGCAGCCGATCCCCGAGCCGCCCCGTCAGCGCGGCCCAGCCCGCCCAGTCGTCTTCGGCCAGGCCATCCTCCAGGCTGACGATCGGGTATCGGCCGGTCCAATCGGTCCACAGGTCGATCAGGGCTGCGGCGTCCAGGCTTCGGCCCTCGCTGGCCAGCGTATACGTCCCCTCCCCGTACAACTCGCTGGTGGCCGGGTCGAGCGCGATCGCCACGTCCTCTGCGGGGCGGTAGCCCGCCTCCTCGATCGCCTCGAGCACCAGCTCGACCGCCGACTCGTTGCTCGGCAGGGCAGGCGCGAAGCCGCCCTCGTCCCCGACCCCAGTTGGCAACCCGCGCTGGCGGAGCAATCCACCCAGGGCGTGGAACGTTTCCGCCGCCCAGCGCAACGCCTCGCGGAACGTGGGGGCACCGAGGGGAACGACCATGAACTCCTGGAAGTCGGTTCCGCCCGCTGCATGCCGGCCTCCGTTCAGGATGTTCACCATTGGCACCGGGAGGGTGACCGCCTCATCCCCACCCAGGTACCGATACAGGGGCTGCCCGACGGCCGCTGCCGCGGCCCGAGCGCAGGCCAGCGAAACGGCGAGCACGGCATTGGCTCCCAGCCGCGCCTTGTTCGGGGTCCCGTCCAGCTCGACCAGGAACTGGTCCAGCCCTGCCTGATCGGTTGCGTCGCGCTCCCCGACGGCCGAGGCGATCTCGCCGTTGACGTTCGCGACCGCGCGCAACACACCCTTCCCGCCGTAGCGCGCCGCATCGCCATCGCGCAGCTCGACCGCTTCGTGGGTCCCGGTGCTCGCCCCGCTGGGGACGGCGGCTACCCCCACCGCCCCGCCGGCCAGGGTGACCTCGACCTCGACCGTCGGGTTGCCACGCGAGTCAAGGATCTCGCGGGCGTGGACGCGCCGGATGGCGCTGTCGGTCACGGCCGGTCCAAGAGCGCCGCCACCCCGGGAAGCGTCCGGCCCTCCACGAACTCGAGCGACGCCCCGCCACCGGTGCTGACGTGGCTCATCTTGTCGATGAGCCCCAGCTGCTGGACCGCGGCCACCGAGTCTCCCCCGCCGACCACGGTGATCGCCCCGTCCGCGGTGCGCTCCGCAATCGCCTGCGCGATGGCGTTGGTGCCTTCCGCGAAGGGCGCCACCTCGAAGATGCCCATCGGTCCATTCCAGAAGATGGTTCGCGCCTTGCTCAGCGCCTCGCGGAACTTCTCGACCGTCTGGGGGCCGATGTCGACCACCATCCAGTCCTTGGGCACCGCAGTGACCGAAACCACCTCCCGCGGGGCGCGGTGGTGCACCTGGGCCGCCACCAGGACGTCGGTCGGCAGCATGAGCCGCATCCGCCGCCGGCGAGCTTCGGCCATGATCGCGGACGCGTTCTCCAGCTGCTCGGTCTCGACCAGGCTCTTGCCCATCTCCAGCCCCTTGGCGGCCAGGAACGTGTTGGCCATACCGCCGCCCACCAGGATGGCCTGGCAGCGGCCAATGAGGACCCGGAGTACGTTCAGCTTTTCGGAGATCTTGGCTCCGCCGATCACGGTGTGGAATGGGCGCGGCGGGCGATTCAGCAGGCGGGACAGGGAGTTGACCTCGCGCTCGAGGAGCAGTCCGGCCACGGCCGGCAGGAAGTGGGTGATGCCCTCGGTCGAGGCATGGGCCCGATGCGCCGATCCGAACGCGTCGTTGACGTACAGGTCGGCGAACGTAGCCAGGGCCTCGGCGAAGGCGGGATCGTTGGCCTCCTCGCCTGCGTGGAAGCGCAGGTTCTCGAGCAGCAGCAGGTCGCCGGGACGGAGCTTGCCGACCGCGTCCTGGACGCCGGGACCCAGCGCATCGCCGGTCATCTTCACTGGGCGCCGCAGCAGCTGGCTGAGTCGGTCCGCGACCGGCTTGAGCCGATAGGCATCGTTGACTTTGCCGTGCGGCCGTCCGAGGTGGCTGGCCATGATCACGGTGGCGCCCTGCTCGAGGAGGTAAATCAGGGTGGGGAGACTGGCCCGGATCCGGGTGTCGTCGGTGATCCGGCCGTCGTCGATCGGTACGTTCAGGTCCGAGCGGAGGAACACACGCTTGCCGCGGACGTCGACCTCCCGGACGGTCTGCTTGTGGAGCGGCCGGAACCGGGCGACCGTCACATGCGAGCGCCGATGAAGGCGGCCAGGTCGGCGACGCGGCAGCTGTATCCCCATTCGTTGTCGTACCAGGCGACGACCTTCAGGAGCCGATCCCCGGTGACCAGGGTCAAGGCCCCATCGACGATGGACGAGTGGTCGTCGCCCTTGAAGTCCATGCTGACCAGCGGCGCCTCGGTGTAGTCCAGCAGGCCCTTGAGCGGGCCCTCCGCGGCCGCGCGGAACGCCGCGTTGGCCGTTTCGGCGGTCACCGGGCGCATGGTCTGGGCCACGAAGTCGATGACGCTCACGGTTGCGGTCGGAACGCGCAGGGCGTAGCCGTCGAAGCGGCCCTTCAGCTCGGGGATGACCAGGGCCAGGGCGCGCGCCGCGCCGGTGGTGGTGGGGATGATGTTCTGACCCGCGGAGCGCGCGCGGCGCAGGTCCTTGTGGACCACGTCGAGGACGGGCTGGTCGTTGGTGTACGAGTGGACCGTGGTCATGAGGCCGTGCTCGATGCCGAAGGTGTCGAAGATGACCTTCGCTGGCAGGGCCAATCCGTTGGTCGTGCAGGAGGCGTTGCTGACCACGTGGTGGCGGGCGGGGTCGTATCTCGTCTCGTTGACGCCGAGGACCACGGTGATGTCCTCGTTGCGGGCCGGCGCGGTGATGATCACTTTGCGGGCGCCGGCGTCGATGTGGGCATGCGCCTTCTCGGCATCGGTGAAGACGCCCGTTGATTCGACCACGATTTCGACCCCCAGCTCCCCCCAGGGCAGGGCGGCCGGATCCTTTTCGGAGTGGGTGCGGATGTGGCGGCCATCGACCACGATCTCGCCGTCGCCCTCCTCAACGCTGCCCGGGTAGCGGCCGTAGGTCGAGTCGTAGCGGAACAGGTGGGCGTTGGTGGCAGTGGGAGCCAGATCGTTGACAGCCACGACCTCAAGGTCATCCGGGTGGCGCTCCAGGACGGCACGCAGGGTCTGGCGGCCGATCCGGCCGAAGCCGTTGATCGCGATGCGGGTGGTCATCGTGGTCGTCGAGCCTCCATCTCGTGAACGAGCGCCCAGCAGCCGACCAGCGACACGTCATCGCCGAACTGCGGGGCGGTGAGCCGCACGCGGGCGGCGGGAATGGCGAATGCGCGGCGCCTGATCTCGGCCCGGACCACGTCGTGAAGATCCGGTCGGTGGTCGGCGATGGCGCCGCCGAGCACCAGGACCTCCGGGTTGAGGACGTTGACCAGCCCGGCGCACATGGCGCCGATGGCGCTCCAGGCGCGGTCGAGCAGGGAGCGGCAGCCGTCATCGCCGGCGTCGGCGGCGGCGCACACGGCGGCCGCGTCCAGGGTGCTGCCGCGGTTCACGAGCTCCGCCAGTCGGGGCGCCTCTCCGCGTTCGAGCAGGGCGGCGCCGTCTCGAGCCAGGGCGGCTCCGGACGCGATGCCCTCCACGTGGCCGGGGGCGCCCTCCCCGTCCGGGGGCCCGTCCAGATCCACGGTCAGGTGCCCGACCTCGCCGGCCGTGCCATCCGGCCCGTGGAGCAGGCGCCCGTCGATCACCGCCGCGCCGCCGATCCCCGTCGATACGGTGACGTACACCGCGTGGTCCACTCCGGCCGCCGCGCCGTGGCGCCACTCGGCGAGGAGGGCGACGTTCGTGTCGCGCTCGAGGGTGGCGGGCATGTCCAACGCGGCGGACAGCCGATCGGCGATTGGCACCTCCACCCAGCCCGGCAGGTTCGGAGCCTGGTGGATGACGCCGCGCCACGGGTCGAGTGGACCGGGCGATGAGATGCCGATGGCTGTGGGTGCGCCGTCGCCGGCAGCCTCGGCCGCGGCGCGCACGGCGCGGGCCAGCGTCGTGATGCGGTCGAGGGCGTCCTCGACACCGAGCGCGGGCATGGTCGGGATCACCTCTCGGTGGGCGACCGTCAGGTCGGAACCCAGATGGGCTACGCGGATCCGGCTGCCGCCGAGGTCGATGGCCAGAATCGGCCCCAGATTCCCGGCGTGCACTGCCGTCATTCTACCGGCGGGGTACAGATCGGCCGCCGAGCTTGGCTCGGCGGCCGGTGAGGCGTTGGCGTTGATGGGCGGCCCAGATAGGCCGCCCGAACGACCGAATCCCGCGCTCAGCCCCCGATCTTGAACATCTTGGTGCCGCACACCGGGCAGGTGCCCTGCGTCGCAGGCTTGCCGTTCTTCATCGTGATCTTGCGGTCATTCAACATCGTCCGCTTGGTCTTGCACTTGACGCAGTAGCCCTCGGTCGCCATCGGTCCGTTGCCTCCTCAGCCTTGATTGCTTTATTTCGACCCGCCGTCCTGGTCCTTCCCCCACAGCCGGTGGATGCCGGTCAGACCGGCATCGATGCAGCGAGCCTCCGCGGCCTCCTTATCCGCGCCTTCAATGAAGCTCCCGTCCGTCCGCTGCGCGTAGACCGCGCAGATCGTCCCCGCACGCGAACCGGCCAGGCCCGCCAGCACAAACAATGCCGACGACTCCATCTCGAGGTTGACAACGCCTTGACGCTGCAGCTCCTCGGTGAGATCAGGATAGCGAACCGGGAGCGTGCGCATCGCCCTTCCCTGCGGAGCGAAGAATCCGGGCGCCGTGGCGGTGATGCCCAGGTGGTGGGTGTACCCCAGCTGCCGGCAGGCTTCTTCAAGGGCCCAGACCACGTCGCGATGGGCGATGGCGGGGTACCCCGGATGGACGTAGAAGGCGGTCGTGTTCTCGAGGCGCACCGCGCCGGTCGAGACGATGAGATCGCCGAGGCCGATGTTCGGCTGGAGAGCTCCTGAGGAACCGATGCGAACGAACGTCGGCTGGTCGGTGATCTCCAGCACCTCAGCCAGCACGATCTCCACGTTGTCGGGCCCCATCCCGGTCGACATGACGGACAGGCGCATGCCCCCGTAGGTCCCGGTCGCGGTGGTGATCTCGCGGTTGCTCCGCTCGAGCTCGACGCTGTCGAACCGCGCGCTGACCTTGGCCACCCGCCCCGGGTCGCCGACCAGCAGGATGTACTCCGCCAGCTCGCCCCGCTCCAGCGCGATGTGGTACTGGCGCGCTCCGGTGCGCGGCGCGTCGGCGCTCGTCGGCTCCCTCACGGGGCCGGAGTATACGACTCGTCCTCCTCGTCTCCGCCGTCGTGAGCCTCGCCGCCCGCCCGTGCCGCTGCGTGCTGGATCTGGCTCATCGCGCGGCGCAGAGTCCCATGCCGCCAGGCGAGGGTCAGCAAGCCCGCCATTCCGCCGATACCCGCGGCCAGAGGAACGGGGATCCGCGATACCGGCGACGGGACGGGTTCGATTGGAGCATCAGTGACGAGGTTGATGGTTGGCGAAGGCTGGGTGCTGGTACCCAGGTCCGGCGCAACCAGTGGGGCAGCCACCGCGGACGGGTCGACGGGCAGCTGGCCAGGCGACTGCGTCGCGCGAGGGGTCACCTCGGCGCCGGGAGCGCGGGCACCGGCGATGACCCGGACATCGGCCCGATCACGCGGCCACAGTCGGTAGCCGGCAGCGGGCTCGGCACCGGTCGTCTCCTGGCCCACCACGCCCCGCAGCTCGACCCACGCCCCGGCCGGGAGATTGGGGGCGGTGATCCCACTGGCCGGTGGTGCGAACACGCGCACGGATCCGCTGCCGTCGTTGACGGTGAGCGACAGGCCGCCACCGGTCGTGCGTCGCGGGCCGTCGCCGACGACGCCGCGGACCACGACCAGGGTTGCCTCGTCCGCCTCGCCGATCCCACCCGTCGCCCGCTGTACCGGTACCGGTTCTGCCTGCGTCCCGAGCCTGAGCGCCGGCTCGGTGACCCGCAGGCTGGCCATGCCGGCCTTGGACGAGCGCGTTCCGGTCAGCTCGACCAGCTGCCCGCGGGCCAGCCGCCCGACCTCCGAACCGGTGCGGACCAGGATGGAACCGCTCGGATCAGCCATGACCGCGGTATTCGGGTCCAGCAGGCTGGTCGGGAGGGTCACGACCCCGCGGATCCGAAGCCGGGCGCCGGTCTCGGCGCGGCGCGCGTCCGCAATGGTCACCAGAGCCGGCAGGTCTGGCCCAGGACTGGCCGATGGCGACGGACTGGCCGTTGGCGACGGGCTGGCCGGCAGGCTCGGGCTCGGTGTCGGTGTGGGCGGCGGCAGCACGAAGACGATGTCAGTCGGGTCGCGGGGCTGGAGTCGATAACCCTCCACCCCGGTCCCGGATGAATCGCGCTGTCCCACCACCCCGGTCAAGCCCACATTGGCCCCGGCGAGCCATTCGGCGGTGTCGATCCCGGTGCCGGGGCCGACCAGGATCCGGACCGGCCCCGAGCCGTCATCAATCTCGAACGCGTCACCTGCGGCCAGAACCGCCGGGGCCCCCTGCACGATGCCATTGATCGTCACGAGCTGCCCCTCGAACGGCTCGTCCACACTGCCCGTCGCAACCGAGATGGGTTCGGGCTCGATCCCGGGGCCAAGGATGCTCACATCGGCGGCATCAACCCGAATGGTGCGCTGCGCGTACCGATCGTCGACCACGCCGCTGACGAGCACGCTGCTCCCTCGACGGAAGGCGGCGCCCTCGACCAGCACCGCAATTCCGGCAGTGGCATCGGTCAGGTAGCCCCCGCCTTCGGTGAACTCCGAATCGGTGATGGCCACGCCGGCCACGACCACCGAGCTGCCGTCGGGTCGGGCGCGTGCCTCGGCCACGGTGAGCGGAGAAGGCGTCGAAGCAGTCGCGGTCGGCGTGGGCGACGGCGTCTCCGCCGCGGTCGGCGCGGGCGTGTCGGTCGGCGCGGGCGTGTCGGTCGGCGCGGGCGTGTCGGTCGGCGCGGGCGTGTCGGTCGGCGCGGGGGTGGCCGAGTCCGTGGGGCTGGGCATCTGCGAAGCGGACGGGACCGGCGGCGAGCCGCTGTTCTGCGGATCTGGCGCGGAGCGCACCACGAAGTCGACCAGGTTGTGGTCGGTGTCCTGCCCCGAGCCCAACCCTCCGCCCGGAAGGCGCTCCAGGCTCGATCCGGCAGCCGGTGCCGGCGCGGGTGCCGTTTCCAACCAGGTGCTGGCCGCGGTTCCCCAGCCGACCGCGTCGGTGGCCGTGGGGCCGCCGATCGTGCGCAGGGCGAGGCTGCCGCCGGCGGCAGCCAGGCCCCCGGCGTACGTGGAATCCGCCACACCGGCGAAGACCCCCGCCTCGTTGGCTACCAGCACGTGCGCACCCGGGCCGATGGCCGTGCCCACTCCCCAGGTGGCCTTTCGGGTGACGGTGGCTCCGCTGGCAGTCACGTACATGAGCTCCAGGCCGTCGAGCGGCAGCGGGGCGGCGTCCGGGTTGTAGAGCTCAACAAACTCGTCCGACGCGCTCGCGCCCCCCGTCATGACCTCCGAGATGACGAGGTGGCCAGCCGTCGCCGCGAAGACCTCGCCGTCGATCGGTGCGGCACGGACCACGTCCGAGATAGCCGCGCCGATAAGCAACACGACCAGCGCGAATGCGCCAAGGGGCGTCCGGTTCGAACCGGCAGCAGAACGAGACATGAATTGCCCTTTCGCGGAGGCGAAACAGGGTTGCGCGCGGCCCGGGTGACGCGGCGGGCAGGGTGGTCCATGCCGGTTACCGCCGGCTTAGACGGCGCGTACAATCCGCGCCCCATGCCCAGCCGTCGCTCTCGCTCCGAGCAGGACCGCGCCGAGGCACGCCGCCGTGCGCGACGTGTTGCCCAGGGCAAGGAGCTGCTCCCCGAGGATGAGCCGCCCGACGAGGCTCCCCAGGCCGCACGTGGCCGACCCCCGAACATCCTCAGCCGCCTGTTCCCGGCCGCCCCACCGCTGCCCGGCAAGGGCGACCCATTAGCCGGATTCACGTATTCGGGCCGGTTCCGCAGCCTCGTGGCCGGGGCGTGGCTCCTCACCCGCCACCCGCTGCCGTGGGGAGTTGCGGCCGGCGGCTGGGCCATCCTCCAGCTTGCCCTGTTGCTCACCACGCGCGAGAACCTACTGCCTTTCGCCATCACCTTGGGCCAGTACACCCTGCTGATCGGTGCCGGGTGGGTGGGCTGGTGGCGGCCGTGGCTGTTCGGCGCCACGGCGGGCGTGGTCGGGGTCGTGCTCCACGCCGTCATCGCCGGACTCATCACGATCCAGGCCGGCGAAGGGTTCACCGCTGCCCTGGCCGTCATCGGCAGCCTCGTCGCGCTCGTGGCCCTGTACGGCCTGGTCGGCGCCTTCGCCGGCTTCTACGGCGGTTACCTGCGTCGCCGCATGGCCAACCCGACCGCCCCGATCAAGGGCAAGCGCCGGTCCGCCCCGCGCTGAACCGCGGCGGAAGCGCCACTGACCCCTATGGGCGGTGGGCCGCCACTGCCTCCTCGGCAGCACGCAGGGCCGCCGGATAGTCCAGGCCCAGCCCCAGCACCTCGCCGGTCGAGCGCATCTCCGGCCCCAGCTCCACCCCCACTCCGGGCAGGCGCCACAGGGAGTCGACCGGGGCCTTGACCGCGACCATCGGCCCGTCGGCGGCCAGGCCGGGTGACAGCCCGGCCTCGGCCAGGGTCGCCCCCAGCGCGCAGCGGACGGCGGCGGCCACCACGTCCCGGCCTGTGGCCTTGGCCACGATGGGTACGGTCCGGCTGGCGCGCGGGTTGGCCTCGATGACCACCACCCGTTCACCGTCGACGATGGCCTGGATATTGAGGATCCCCCGCACCCCGAGCGCGAGCGCGATCCGGCCCGCGGCCTCGGCAGCGCGCTCCTGCGCGGCCCGCGACACGGAACGCGGTGGCAGGACCGCCAGCGAGTCACCGGAGTGGACGCCGGGCGGGTCCCGCTGCTCGAGGATCCCGGGCACGCACCATTCGACCCCGTCCGAGATGACGTCCACGTCGAGCTCCACGCCGGCCACCATGGCGTCCACCCGCAGCGGCCAGCCGATGTCGCCGGCCAGGAGCACGCCCAAACCGACCCGGTCGCGGATGACCACGATCCCGCGTCCCCCGATGACCCACGACGGCCGCGCGATGACCGGCAGCCCCAGCTCGGCGACCGCGGCCTCCAGCTCGCCTGCGTCCCGGGCCAGGACGCCGCGGGGCCCCTCCAGGCCAAGTCGCTCCAGGAGCGTGGCAAAGCGCTCGCGGTCCTCGGTGTCCTCGATCGCGTCGGCGGTCAGGCCGGCGATCGGGACATCGGCGTACGCCAGGTCGCGGGCCAGGTCGATCGCGGTCTGCCCCCCGAAAGTGAGGAGGACGAGTGGCGGCTCTCCCGTCAGCGCCCGTTCGTGGTCCAGCACGTCGAGCACGCTCTCGGTGTCCAGCGGCTCGAAATAGAGTCGCGAACAGGCGTCGTAGTCGGTGCTCACCGTCTCGGGGTTGTTGTTGATCACCACCGCGTCGTAGCCGAGGTCCCGGATCGCCCACGCGGCCCGCACCGAGCAGTAGTCGAACTCGATCCCCTGACCGATGCGGATGGGCCCCGACCCGACCACGATCACCGAGCGCCGTTCCGCCGGCGGCGGGACTTCCTGCTCCGCGTAGGACGAGTAGAAGTACGGCGTCTCGGCCGGGAACTCCCCGGCGCACGTGTCCACCCGCCGGTAGGCCGGCGCGAGCCCGGCCCGTACTCGGGCCCGGCGCACGGCCGCAGGAGGCACCCCGGACAGGGCGGCAATCTCCGCGTCACCGAATCCCAGTCGCTTGGCCTCGCCCAGGGCCCCGCCCACCAGGCCGGACTCCGCCGCCACGACCTCCGCGATGCGCTCGCTGAACCACGGCGCGATCCCCGTCACCGAGCTGATCGTCTCCGCGTCGGCGTGTCCATGGCGGAGCAGGCCCACCATCCGCCACAGCCGCGTATCGGACGGCGCCAGGAACATGCCCAGGTCGGCCGGCGCCCTCCGGCCCAAACCCCATGCCGGGTCTTCCCACAGCCAGCCCCGACCCCGCGGCTCCAGCGAGCGGACTGCCTTGAGCAGCGCCGGCCCGAACTCGCGGTCGATGGCCATCGCCTCACCAGTCGCTTTCATCTGGACCCCCAGGTCGCGCTCGGCGAGCGGGAACTTGTCGAACGGCCAGCGTGGGAGCTTCACGACCACGTAGTCGACCGCCGGCTCGAAGGCGGCCGATCCACCGCCGGTGGCGGGGTTCACCATCTCGTCCAGCCGCTTCCCCAACGCCACCAGGGTGGCGACGCGCGCGATGGGGTAGCCGGTGGCCTTGGAGGCCAGGGCCGACGAGCGGCTCACGCGCGGGTTGACTTCGATCACTCGGTAGTCGGTCGCATCGGGGCTGACCGCCAGCTGGACGTTGCAGCCACCCTCCAGGCGCAGCGCCCGGGTAATGGCCAGTGCCGACCGGCGCAGGCGCTGCACGACGGTGTCGGGCAGGGTCTGGATGGGCGCCACCACGATCGAGTCGCCGGTATGGACGCCCATGGGGTCGAGGTTCTCCATGCCGCAGATGGCGATGGCCGTGTCGGCCGCGTCTCGGATGACCTCGAACTCGATCTCCTGCCAGCCCAGCAGGCTGCGCTCCACCAGCACCTGGCCGATGGGGCTGGCCGCCAGCCCGCGCTCGATCGCCCGCTCAGCCGCGGGCCGATCGGCGGCGAAGCCCCCGCCCCCGCCGCCCAGGGTGAAGGCCGGACGGACGACGACCGGCGCGCCCAACGCATCGACGAAGGCCAGCCCATCCGCCACCGACTCCACGACCCGCGACTCCGGGACCGGCTCCCCGATGGAGCGGACCAGGGCCCGGAAGCCACCGCGGTCCTCGGCCGCGCGCACCGCGGCCAGCGGGGTGCCGAGCACCCGCACTTCGTATCGGTCCAGCACCCCTGCGTCGTCCAGCCCGACGGCCAAATTGAGCGCTGTTTGGCCACCCAGGGTCGGCAGCAGCGCGTCGGGGCGGTGCTCGGCAATGACCCGCTCGAGGTGCTCCATGGTGAGCGGGACGATGACCACCGTGCCGCCCACGTCCGGATCGGTCATCACGGTCGCCGGGTTTGAGTTGACCAGAACCGTCTCCACCCCTTCGCCACGCAGCGCCAGGCAGGCCTGGACTCCGGCGTAGTCGAATTCGGCCGCCTGACCGATGACGATCGGCCCCGACCCGATGATCAGCACCCGGCGCGGTCGCATCGGTTCAGGCAACACTTGATTCCGACAGATTGGCTCCCGCGAGGGCCGCGTCGAACAGGCCGGCCGCGTCGATCGGCCCGGGAGCGCCTTCGGGGTGGAACTGGACCGATGCCACCCGGCCCCCGGCGTGGACGAGCCCTTCGACCGTCCCATCGTTGAGGTCGCGGTGGCTGACCGCCAGGCCCGCGGCTGCGAGGGCCGGGTGGTCGAGGACCTCGACCTCGTGGTTGTGGGCGCCGATCGTCACGCGACCGGAAGCCGTCTCGATCACTCCGTGGTTCCCGCCGTGATGGCCGACTGCCAGGCGACGAGTGGGGGCGCCGGCGGCCAGGCCGACCAGCTGATGTCCGAGGCAGATCCCGAGCAGCGGCGTCCCCCCGGCGGTGGCGCGTGCCATGAGCCCGGACACGGCGGCGATCTGGGGCTCCATCCGGGACGGGTCGCCCGGCCCCGGGGAGAGGACGACCAGGTCGGGGGCGTGGGCCGCCACATCGGCCGCGGTCGCGTCCGGTGGCAGGGCCACAACCTCCAGCCCGCGGCCGGTCAGCGCGGCGAGCAGCGAGCGCTTGACGCCGTAGTCGATCAGGACCGCACGACCACGGCGCTCCCCAGTCGGGGCGCAGCGGTACCGCTTGCGGGGCGCGACCGCGGCCACGTAGTCGACCGCGTCCCACCGCGGAGTGGCGCGGGCGTCCGCGACGGCCTGGTCCGGCGACGAATCGGCGGTCCGGATCACGGCCCGCCGGGCCGCCCCCCGCCGAAGCTCGAGCGTCAGCGCCCGGGTGTCCACACTCTCGAGAGCAGGGATGCCCGCTTCGATTAGCAGTTCCTCGACCGACAGGCCCGGCCCGGGCGGTGGCGTGACCAGGCGGGTCACCACCAGGGCACGCGCGTGGACTCGCGCCGATTCCAGCTCGGCGCGGTTGATCCGGTAGCTCCCGACCATCGGATGGGTCAGGACCACGATCTGGCCTGCGTACGACGGATCGGTCAGGATCTCGCCCCAGCCGGTCGCGGCGGTGGTGAAGATGAGCTCGCCCTCGGCCGGCTGGGCCGCGCCGCGGAGCCGCCCGGCGTGGAGCGTCCCGCCTTCCAGGGCCAGCCGCCCCGGAGATGAGAACGACGCCGGCCCGGGTGCAGCGGGCGGCGTCGTGGTAGGCAGTCTGGCAGGTGTCGGCATCGCGCTCCTTCCCGGCCTCGCGGGACCGGACTTAAAGGACGCTTCCGAGTGTAGCCCAGGCAGTCGCGGTTTGCGGCCCCGGTCTACACTCGCCGGCACGAGGAGGGAGCCGCCCATGACCACCCCGGAAGCCAACCTGCCATCCTTGCGCGCCAGCCAGGCCACGCTTGCCGAGGCCTGGATCCCGCACGTCACCGGTCGGTCGGCCCGGCTTGTCCGCGACGTGGTGCTGATCGTGGCCGGGGCCGGCTTGACCGCCCTGGGGGCCCAGGTCTCGTTCACGGTCGGCGAGAACCCGGTCCCCTACACCCTGCAGACCGCCGCCGTGCTGGTGACCGGCACCGCCTTAGGGGCAGGACGCGGGTTCGCGTCAATGGCGCTGTACGTCGCCGCCGGGGCACTGGGTCTTGGCGTGTTCGCGGATGGCCGGAGCGGCCTGGAGAGCAGCATAGGTGGGCTCACCCCGACGATCGGCTACCTGCTGGCGTTCATCGTCGCCGCCACCCTGTGCGGTCGGCTGGCCGAGCGGCAGTGGGAACGGACGCGAACCGGTGCCTTCCTGCTCATGCTCCTCGGATCGTTCGTGATCTACCTCATCGGCGTACCGCTGCTGGCGGTCATCGCCCGCATGGACCTGTCCGACGCGATCTACTGGGGCGCCATCGTGTTCGTGCCATGGGACCTGGCCAAAGTGGTCGTGGCGACCTTCGCCTTCCCGTTCGCGTGGCGGCTGGCCGGAGACCGAACCGGGGAGTGACCACGGACCCCGAAGGCGGCAACGCCATCTCCGATGATGAGGCCAGCCGCGCCGGCCTGAGTGCCGAGGCGTTCGACCGCGAGTGGATTCGCGACCATGTCGCGGAGGAGCGGCGCGAGGCCGCCTTTCTGGGCGACATCCGAGAGGCGATCTTCGGGGCCCAGGACGGCCTGGTCAGCACCCTGGCCGTGGCCAGCACGGTGGCGGGCGCCACTGGCGACAGATTCGCGATCCTGGTGGCAGGCATCGCCTCGGGGCTGGCCGGCATGTTCAGCATGGCCGCCGGGGAGTACCTGTCCAGCAAGAGCCAGCGCGAGATCTTCGAAGCGCAGATCGCCGGCGAGCGTGAAGAGGTCGCCACCCGCCCCGGGGAGGCCCAGGCTGAGGTCGCCTACATGTTCGAGGAGGACGGGCTCCCACCTGGCGAGGCGGCGGAGGTGGCCCGGGTCGTGGCTCAGCACCCGGACGTCCTGCTCCGGACGATGGTCGAGAAGGAGCTGTCGCTGCATGTCGATGAGCACGGCGGCTCGCCGTTGCAGGGGGCGGTGGTCATGGGCGGGGCATTCGGCCTCGGCGCCCTGGTGCCCATCCTCCCGTACCTCCTGGTCCCCGTGACGGTTGCCACCTGGGCCTCGATCGTGGCCACCGGCGCGGTTCTGTTCGGGATCGGGGTCGTGAAGTCGCGCTGGACGCGCGGTGGGTGGCTGCGCTCGGGTCTCGAGATCCTGGTCGTGGGCGCGCTGGCAGGCGTCCTCGGCTACTTCTTCGGCAACATCCTGCCGACGTTGTTGGGCGCCCCGCCGGTCGGCGCCTGAGAAACCAAGACGTCAGCCGGTGGGCAGCAACGCGTACAGGGTGCGAGTCCCGCTGATCCCCTTCAGCTCGAAGGTCCCGCGCTCCTGAAACTCGAGCCCGGCACCGGCGACGAGATCCCGGGTCGTGGCCGAGACGAGCACCTCACCTGGCGCAGCAGCCCCGACGATGCGCGCCGCGAAGTGAACCGCCACACCCCGTAACTCCCTGCCGACCACCTCAACCTCGCCACTATGCACCCCGGCACGGACTTCTAGCCCAAGCCGGCTGGCCGACGCCACCACCCCTGAAGCGCAGCGCACCGCGTTCCCCGGGCTGTCAAAGCGCGCAAAAAAGCCGTCGCCGGCGGTGTCGACCTCAACTGCTCGGTACCGATCGAGCAGGTTGCGCACGTCGTCTCGATGAGCGGCTAGCAGCCGCTTCCAGGGAGCGTCCCCCAGACGCTCCGCTATAACGGTCGAGTCCACGAGGTCAGTGAACAGCAGGGTGGTGAGGATTCGCTCTCCCGGCTCAGCTGGCTTTCCCCAGCCGACTATCCCCTGGAAGTCGATATTCACCACTGGCTCGTCGCCCACCACCCACGCGTCATGGCCGGCTGGGATCTCGTACACGTCGCCCGCGACAAGTTCGCCTTCGCCCTCCACGGTGGCGAAGTGCAGGCAGCCACTGATCATGTAGCCGACGTGGCGAAAGTCGCACAGCTCGGTGCGCGCCACCGGTTTAACGTGGGTCGACCAGCGCCATCCCGGATCGAAGACCGTGCGACCGACTACCAGCGGGCCGATGGAGACCTCGCGGACCGTGCCATGGTCGAACTCGATCAGCTCATCGGGCTGGTCGAAGTTCTTGATATCGAAGGGTGCCATCGCCCGAGTCTCGAACCGGGGCGCGCCTGCGTCAAGGCTCAGGTAACGTGCAGCACACCCACCATGCCGTAGGCCTCATGGCCAGGGAAGTGGCAGATGAAGGTCACGTCCCCCGGCTGGTCGAACGCCAGCGTGGTCTGAGCCGAGCTGAGAGCGCGGACCGAGACTTCGTCCGGACGCTCCCCGTGGGCTGGCTCGGTGCCGGTGCGATGGCGCTCGTGAAAGGCCGCGTCGCCAATCAGCCACTCGTGGTCGATCGGGTCCTCGTTGACCAGCACGAACGTGACCGGGGCGCCGTGCGGGACGGTCATCTCGGCCGGGGTGAAGTGGGAGTAGTGGATCAGGATCTCCAGGCGCTGCGGGGTCGGTGAGGCGCCACAGCCGGCGACGACCGCCGCTCCGAGGAGCAGGGCGATCGCCGCCAGCACGCGGTGGGAGACCATCAGGCTCCGGCCAGCGGCGGGGACTCCCGTCCGCGCAGCATCGAGGCGGCGAACCAGGCCGCCAGCAGCGGCAGCGCCAGGGCGAGGACCAGCAACGCCCAGGCCCGTGGCGTCCACGGCGCCGGGGTGGGTCCATACGGCAGGAAGCCGGCGTCCACGAGCGACGGGGTGCCGCCATCGGGATCGATGGCCAGGTCGAACGTGATGTCCGTCGCGGCGCCGTTCACCCGCACCTTGGTCAGCCATGCGCTGTCGGGGATCCACTCCATGCCCGCATCGGACCGCAGGTCGTCCAGCAGCAGGTCGTTGGCCTTCCCGCTGCGGGCGAGCTCGAGCCCGTTGGGGCCGAACGCGGAGCCGGGTGCGGGCAGCAGGCCCGGGCGGTGGTCGGTCAGCAGGTACACGTCGGCCTCCACGATGTCCGCCTCGGTCTTGCCGAGGGCCAAGATCCGGAGCGGCACCCAGGGGTCGTCGGTCGGGATGGTCAGGTGGACCGGTGTCCCGTCCCCCACTGCCTGACCGCGCTCGGCGGCCGCATCGGCATCGAACACCGCGGCCAGGAAGATTGGTGAACGGTTGGCATAGAAGTCGAGCACTTCCGGCGCATCCGGCGGCAATCGAAATCCGTGCTCGGTGGCCCAGGCGCCGACTTCGGCCCCGCCGCCGCGCAGGATCGTGATGTCCAACGCGTCGATCCGGACCTCGAGCAGGACCTGGGCCTCGGCCGCGCCCACCCGGGCCGCATCCGCGGCGAGGAACAGCTGGGGCTCGGTCTCGATGTTGAGTCGCTGGAGCGTCCAGTCCCCGCCCCGTTCGACCTTGGTCGGAACGTCGGGGAGCGGCACCAGGCTCCCGAATTCACCCTCCCCGCCGGCGAAGGCGAAGGACGTCACGTAGTGTTCGACGCCGTCGTGGTAGCCGGCGAAGGTCGTGGTGCGCAGAAGGTTGACCGCGCCGTTTGGCCCGATCAGGCCTGCACAGCCGAGCGTCGGCCCGGCGAAGGCGAGAAGGGCGGTGGTAGCAGCCACGAGGGAGATCAAACGCCGCATGGGATCGGTCCTCCATCAAGCGGCCCGGCTGCAGGCCATTGCTCAGTTGATGGGGGCAAGACGGCGCCCGACGCCGGAGGGTTCCCGATGCTGACCGATGCCGCCCGGATCACGCGGGCAGCGAGCTAGCCCTCCCGGAAGATCTTGTCGTGCTCGCGGACGTGGTCGGTGACCTGGAGCGCCACGTCGTCGCCAGGTCCCGCGGATTCGACCTTGGCGTGCTCGACCTCCATGGAGTCCACGGTCTGCTCGACGTTTGTGGTGTGGCCGCGGATGTGGATCCGGTCGCCGACGCTGAGCTTATCGGTCAGGGTGACGGCCGCCACCGAGAGGTGGCCGAAGTAATGGGTGACCGACCCGATCGATTGCCCGGGATCGTGCTCTTCAGACATGCGACTCCCTCCGTGCGCTGGAAGGCACTTTCGGTCCCCCGCCGCTCATCGTCAAGGGTCAGGTTGACGTTCCAGCGCCTGGACCAGACGTTTGGGTGCGACCGCACGATAGCTCTCGGCGATCCAGTCCATCAGCATGTCGAGCGGCGCATCCTCTGGCGGGGTGAGCCAGACCCAGTGCCCCCGGTCGAGGCCATAGCCCGGGGAGGTGCCCCACGGCAGTGAGAGCGCCGCGTCGCTCGATTCGGGCAGCTTCACGGTGAGCCCGAAGGGTCGCTCGGCGTCGGGCTGGCCGAAGAACGCGAAGACCTTCTTGCCGACCTTGGCCACGTTCTCGCCCCACGGGTGATCCTCGTAGGCCTCGGGCAGACCCAAGGCGTAGGCGCGCAGCGGCTCTGCGAGTGGATGCACACACAAGAGCCTAGCGGAACATGCGCCGCTGCTTGGTAAGGTCAAACCGGGCCTGGCGGGCGGGGTCGGCGGGCTCGGCGATGACCGCCTCCACCGGCTCCAGGTGACGGGCGACCACGTTCAGCACCGCGCCCTCCACCTGGAGCCGCCCGTCGATGACGAGCAGCGGGTGACGGTGGAGCACGGCCCGATATCTGCGGTACACGTCGGGGCGCAGGGTGATGTTCATCATCCCTGTCTCGTCCTCCAGGGCCAGGAACACGAAGCCCTTGGCGGTCATGGGGTGCTGGATCGAGGTCGCGACCCCACCCATGCGGACGGTGGCGCCGTTCCGCTGCTCCCCGGCGCCGCGGACCGTCAGCACGCCACGCTCGGTCAATCGCTGGCGGAACAGCTCGACGGCGTGGGTCGTGGGCGACAGGCCCAGCTCCCGGTAGTCGGCGGCCACGCGTTCGGCACGACTCATGGGCGGCAGCGTCGCCCCCACCTCGCCCGCGGCGGCATCGGTCAGGCCCAGCGGTGGACGCTGGGGATCGGCATCGGGCAGGGTGGCCCGCAGCTGCCAGAGCAGCTCGCGGCGGGGTATATCGGTCCAGTCGAAGGCGCCGATCGCGATCAGGCGCTCGACCACCGGCTCCGCCAGGCCAGTGCGGGCCACGAAGTCGCGCACGCTCCGGTAGGGACCGATGGCGCGCTCGCGCTCGAGCGCCACGCGCGCGGCCTCGTCGATGCCCTTCACCTGGCGCAGGCCCAGGCGGACGGCGAAGTCGCGGGTCGGGTCGCCGTCGGAACCCGCGTCGGCGGAGTCGCCGATGCGCTCTGTCTCGTGCTCCCAGGCCGAGCGGTTGACATCCACCGGCAGCACGGTCAGGCCGTGCCGGCGCGCGTCGTTGACCAGGGTGGCGGGCGAGTAGAAGCCCAGCGGCTGGTTGTTCAGCAGCCCGGCCAGGTAGTGGGCCGGGTAGCGAAGCCGGAGCCAGGCGGTGTCGTAGGTGATCTTGGCGAAGGCCGCGGCGTGGGCCCGTGCGAAGCCGAACTCGGCGAAGGCGCTGCAGCGGCGAAAGAGATCCTCGGCATCGGGCTCGGTCAAACCGGTTCGTAAGGCGCCGGTAATGAACCGATCCCGCTCCCGCTGCATGGCCTGGTGGGAGCGGTGGGAGCCCATCGCCTTGCGGAAGATGTCGGCCTCGGTGGCGCTATAGCCGCACACCGTGATGGCGATCTGCATGACCTGTTCCTGGTACAGGATCACGCCCAGGGTGTCCTCCAGGATGGGCTGCAGGCTGGGGTGGGCGTAGATCACCTCCTCGGTGCCGGCACGGCGCCGCAGGTACGGATGGACCGCGTTGCCCTGGACCGGGCCGGGGCGAATGATGGCCACCTGGACCACGAGGTCCTCGAATCGCTCGGGATGGGCCTTGGGCAGGGCCTGCATCTGGGCCCGGGACTCGACCTGGAACACGCCCACCGTGTCGGCGGCGCGGATGGAACGGAACACGTCCGGATCGTCATGGGCCAGGGCATCCAGGTCGGGGCGCTGGCCGGTGTCGCGCTCGATGCGGTCCACGGCGTCCGACACCGCGCCCAGGGTCCGCAGGGAGAGCAGGTCGATCTTCACCAGGCCCAGGGCCTCGACGTCCTCCTTGTCGTACTCGGTGACGACCCGACCCGGCATGGTGGCCCGCTCGATGGGGACCAGCTCGGTGATCGGGGTCCGGGTGACGACCATCCCGCCGACGTGGATCCCCAGGTGGCGCGGGAATCCGTCGATCTCGGCGCACAGGGCCAGCAGCCACTGCCATCGGTTGCGCGGCTGGATGACGGCTTCGCCGGGTGGCGCTTCGGCAAGGACCGATGGGCGGGGGCGGCGGTCCACCTGCATGCCGCTCTCCGGATCGACCGGCACGTGCCCATCGTGGCCACTCGGATCGCCGGCCGCCGGAGCACCGGCCGCGTATCGTTGCCGCTCCCAGCCCTCGTGGCGGACCTGGACCGATGATTGGTCCAGGGCCTTCGGCCGGCGGGGTGGGTACCAGCCGCTTTCGCTGTACGGACGCCCGTCGTGATCTCCGGCCGCCTCGCGGGCCCGGGCCTCGGCGGCGGCCAGGTCGGGGCGCAGGGTCGGCCGGCTGCGGAAATGCCACGGGTTGTCGTTGCTGCGGACGACCAGCGGGGCGGCATCGCCGGTATCGGTCCCGACATCGGCTTCCGCATCGGTCTGGCCCAGCTCCTCGAACAGCCAGCCGAACTCGCCGTCCAGCGCCAGGTCGGCCGCCACCTCGGATGCGTCGCGGGTGTCGAGCGCCTTGGCCACCCGGTCCACCACCTCGGCCGGGAAGGCGAGCGCCTTGGCCACCTCACGGACCGCGGATCGGGCGCGGTAGGTAATGACGTTGCAGACCATGGCCGCGTGGTCGGTGCCGTAGCGGCGGTACAGGTACTGGATGATCTCCTCGCGACGGTTGACGTCGAAGTCGATGTCGATGTCGGGCAGCGCGCGGGCCTCATTGATGAAGCGCTCGAACAGGAGCTTGTGCTCGATGGGATCGACCTTGGTGATGCCCAGGCAATAGGCCACGATCGAGTCGCCGGCACTCCCCCTTCCCTGGCCGATGATCCCGTTCCGGCGCGCGAACTCCATCAGGTCCCACACGATCAGGAAGAACTCGGACAGGTTGGTGCGGTCGATGACGCTCAATTCGTGCGTCAGCTGCTCTAGAGCGCGCTTGGTAATGGGCCGATAACGACGCCGTAAGCCGTCCTGGGCAAGCTGGTACAGGTACGAGAACGGCGTCTCCCCGTCGGGAACGGTGAAGCCCGGGAACCGATAGCGCTCGAAGCCCAGGTCCAGCCGGCAGGCCTGGCCGATGGCTGCCGCCCGCGCCATCCCGTCGTGCCAGGCACGCCGGGCGCGAGGGTCGGGCAGGCCGGCGCCGATGGCCGCAATCTGGGGGCCGGTCTTGAGGTCGTACTCGGCGTTCGGCAGGCGCAGCTCGCGCGTGTCGTCCAGCGAGGCGCCGTGGCGGATGGCGACCAGCACGTCCTGGAGCCGATGGTTGGCCGGCTCCGCGTAGTGGACCTCGTTGGTGACGACCGTGGGCAGGCCCGTTTCGTCGGCCAGGGATGCCAGCTCGGAGACCAGCCAGTCGTCGTCGGGAAGCAAGTGATGGGACAGCTCCACGCAAAAGTCCCCATCGGAGAAGCAGCGGGCCCAGCGTTCTGCCGCGGCCCGCGCGGCGGCCCGCTCCCCGGCCAGCAGGCGGCGCGGGACCTCTCCGTTTCGGCAGCCGCTGAGCCCGATCAGGTGGCCGCGCGCTTCGACCAGCGCGGCCGCGACCTGCGCCGCCTCGAACACGGGGAACGCCTTTTCGCCTGCCAGGTGGCCGGCGGACACGAGCCGCGACAGGGCGGCATACCCATCCGGGTCGCGGGCCAGCAGGACCAGGTGGTCGCCGGGGGACGGGCCGGCGTGATGCTCCCCCGGCCAGCCACGGCTGGCCTTCGGCCCGCGGAGTGGCAGCGCCATACGTCGGCCGCGCCGCGCCGCGCGGAGCTCGCGCTCATCGCGGGGAATGGCCAGCTCCACGCCCAGGATCGGCTGCACCGGGGACAAGCCTGCGGCGCGGCCCTCATCGGTCCGGGTCTGCTCGGCCGCCTTCCACAGGCGCACGGCGCCGTACAGGCCCGCGTGGTCGGTGAGGGCGAGTGCCGGCATCCCGATCGTCGCGGCCCGGGCCACCAGGTCCTCGGGATGACTCGCTCCGTCGAGGAACGAGAAGTTGCTGTGAACGTGGAGCTCGCAGTAGGCGTCCGGTGCGACCATCGGACGGTCCAGTATAGAACGCGTGTTCTATTTGTCCAGACCCGACTTCGCCGGCGGCCTTGACGCCTAGAACCCGGTCGCTCAGCATCGTGGAGGGTGGAACACAAGCGTCGGACCGGCCCGATTGTCGCCGTCGTCATCATCATCGCCATCGCCATCGGCCTTGCGGCGGCCGCTCTTGCCGGACTGACCGGAGGTCAGCCATCGCTCACGGCCGGACCGAGCGCGCTCGCGAGCGCGGAGCCATCACTAACGCCAGAACCCACACCGCTGATTGGATGTGAGTCGGCCCACGAATCGGGGACCTTGAGGCTCCGGATCGAGGCAATCGGAGAGACTGGCCGGACCTGGGTCATCAGCATCTATGACGATGGCCGGGTTCTGACACCCGGGATCACGCCCAACGTGTACAGCGACGAGGCGTGGATGATCGTCCGCTTCCTCACCGATGCGGGGGTCGAGCGACTGGTGGGCGAGGTCCTCGACACGGGCCTGTTCGAGGCGAGCGCGCAGTACCCGCCAGTCCCGCTCCCGGGCGTCGAACCCCCCGGCCGAGGCGCATCGGGTTACAGCATCACCGTCGCTCGGGGTTCCGAGCAGGCCGTGGTCGGATGGACCTCCGTCTACGCCGACGATGCAACCTTCTATGAGCCCTCCTCGGAGCGTGAGGCGCTCGATGCTCTGGCAACCCGCCTGGTCGACTTCACAACGTGGCTGCCTGCCGAAGAGTGGGCGTCAACTGAGCAGTGCGACTATCAGGCTCAGCGCTTCCTGGTCTTCGTCGAGGCTCAAGCCTGGGGCGGCAGTCTCGATGAGCTGCCGGTTGACATCGCGGACATCGATTGGCCGCTGGGTGGCGAGATACTCGATTGGGGCGAGGAAATCGACGTGTCCGCGGCCGACCCCGCCTATCTGCTCCGCTGCGGGGAGGTGAGTCGCGACGAGGCCGTCACGCTTGCGGATGGGCTCCGAGCGCCTGGAGCCGAGCCGTATCTGGATGAGGGATTGGGTACCGCCGCATATGTCGAGCTGCGACTTGGGGATCGGGCGGAGACGCGAGTCGTGTCGGTCTACATCGAGCCACTCATGCCTGACGAATCAGGTTGCACCGACCAGCCGCCAAACCCTTTCGGCATCTAGAGGACGGAACCGCGCGGGATACTGTGGCGTCTGGCGGGTGACAACCATCCATACCCGGAGACCACGTCCGTGAAGACCCCGCGAACCATCTTCATCATCGCGATAGCCCTGGTGGCGTTGGTTCTATCCGCCTGCCAAGGGGCAGGATTCACCAACGTCGGGCAGAACCTTAATGGGGGCCAGCCTGGCGACGCGACCGGACGCGACGTCGTACCCGGCGCGGCTGCGCCTGACGAGGCTGGAGGGGTTACCGGCGAAGGCGCTGACCAGGGCCAAGCCGACCGGTCGATCATCAAGACCGGGGAGATCACGGTCGAGGTCGACAACGTGGCCGAAACCACCGGCGCCGTCCGCGCCCTGGCCCTCGAGCTCGACGGCTACATCAGCAGCTCGTTCCAGGGCGAGTTCGAGGAGTCGGCCACCCTCACAATGCGCATCCCCGCCGACCGATTCGACGACGCCATCGCCGGCATCCACGACTTGGGCGGCGACGTCAAGTCCGAGGCCACGCGCGAGGAGGACGTCACCGCGGCCGTCGTCGACATCGAAGCCCGGCTGACGAATCTGCGGGCCGCGGAGGTCGAATACCGCGAGCTCATGGAACGCGCCGAGCGGATCGAGGACATCCTGGCCATCCAGAACCAGCTGTTCCAGGTCCGTGGCGAGATCGAGGCCATGCAGGCCCAGCTGGAGTACTACAACGACCAGGCCGACATGGCGACTCTGACCGTGTCCGTGATCCCAGGTGCGGTCGAGCAGGCCACCACGGACTTCGACCCCGGCGCCATCGTCCAGGAAGCAGTCGCCCAGCTGGTCGGCTTCGGCCAGTGGCTGGTCGGCGCAGCGATCTGGTTCGTGATCGTGGGCCTGCCGGCCCTGGTCGTGCTCGGGATCGCGCTCTTCATCGGATTCCGAGTCCTGCGGCGCATTTCGCCCAATCAGGCGAAGGCCAAGGAACAAGGCCCCAGCGACTGAAGCCCGGGTAGCCGGCGGCCTCGCCTAAGAGGCGAGGGCCTCGAGAACTGCGACCTCGACGGTGTCGCCGGATGCGGTCACCGGAATGATGGCCACGTGGTCGGCGCCGGCCGCGAGGACCTCCCCCAGCCGGGCACGAAGGGCATCCGCGTCGCCCCAGGCGACCATGGCGTCTACCAGGCGGTCACTTCCCGGCCGCTCCCAGTCGGCCGCCTCGAACCCCTGCTCGGCCCACGCCGCCTGATAGTTCGGGGTTCGCAGATAGGGCAGCAGGTAGTGGCGAGCCGCTGATCGGGCGGCCACCGGATCCGTCTCCAGCACGCACGGCAGGCTCGCCGCCACGATGGGTCGCATGGCGGCGTCGGCGGCGTCCAGCACGCCGCGCATCCAGGCCAGGCGCTCGAGGGTGACTAGGTACGGAAAGGCGCCGTCGGATTCGGTCGCGGCCAGGGTCAGCATCCGCTCGCGCAGGGCGGCCACCAGGACCAGCGGCTCAGGCATTCCGGCAGGCATTGGTCCCTTGTAGATGGCGGATCGATACGCGGCCAGGTACTCCCGCATCCGGGTCAGCGGCCGCTCATAAGTATGGCCGCGCAGCTTCTGCGCCAGGTGGAGGTGGGACACGCCCAGGCCCAGCGTGAAGCGCCCGCTGGAGGCCTCCTGAAGGGTGAGCGTCGCCATCCGGGTGGCCTGGGCATCGCGGCCCCAGATCGAGACGATGGACGTCCCCAGGCCGATGGACGAGGTCGCGCCCGCCAGCAACCCGAGCAGGGTGAACGGCTCGCGACCCACGACGTCGGGCACCCACAGCGTCCCGAAGCCGAGGGACTCGACCCGCGCGGCGTAGATCAGGGCTTCCTCGATGGGCAGGGTGTCGAAGTCGCTCCACACGCCGATCCGGCCCAGTCCCCGGTCGCCGTTCGCCATGGACCGATGCTACCCGGTCGACTCCGGCGCCAGCCGGTAGCGGAGGAACAGCTCCTCCCCGTCGCGGTGGACGCTCACCAGGCGTGCCGGTCGCGGGGTCTCGGACGAGGGTTCCGGGGCGAGCATGGGCAGCCCGTCCCCGCCGAGCAGCCACGGCCCCACCGTCCAGAACAGCTCGTCGATGAGGCCCGCGGCGTGGAATTGGGCGTTCACGGTGGGGCCGCCCTCGAGCAGGACGGAGCCGATCCCCCGCTCGCCCAACGCCCGCAACAGCCATCCCGGCTCGGGGCGCTCGGAAGGAGCGACCAGCACCTCGGAACCGGGAACCTGGCGCGGGCCGTCCGCGCCGACCACCACCAGTCTTGGCTGGTCGGTGCCGAACCAGCGCCGATCGGTCGGGATCGGTCTGTTCCCGGCAACCAGCACCGCGAGCGGCTGCGGTGGCTTGCCGGCGGCGACGCGGATCCCGGCCAAGTCGGCCGGGACATCGGTCCAGCCGTCCACCGCTCGCAGGGTGCCCGCCCCGAAGGCCACCGCGTCGAACGCCACGCGCAGTAAGCGCATCAGGCGCCGGTCGGCGCGGGTGCCGAGTCCCTCGGCGGTATCGCCCCGCTGAGCTCGCCCGTCCAGGCTGGTAACCATGTTCAGGCCAACATAGGGACGGTCCGCAGGGGCGTCTGGCAGGCCCAGGTCCGCGAAGGCGGCATCCAGGTCGAGGCCGGTGGCGGGATCGGGCCACAGGCGTTCGACCGTGAAGCGCGGCGGGGACGTCATCGGGCCCATGCTAGTCGGGCTGCCTCGTAGCATGCGGGCGTGACCCCGGCCTGAGGAGCATCGGCTGCCGGTCGGCCGGCGGGTCGGCCGCGGTATCACACCCGTTCGTGGTATCGCGGTAACGTGCTACGCGATAGCACGAGGGCCTGTGAGGCGCGCAGTGACCTGCCGGATGGGCGGCATCGGTATCGGTCAGTCGAAGATGCGCTCCAGGTGCCAGGTGCCGCGGTTCTCGTCCAGGAAGATGGTGCACAGCAGCCCGTCGCGGGTGACGAGCTTGAAGTAGGCGCGGGCCACCGGGTCGCGCCACCAGTCGTCGGCCACCCGCCAGCGGTTGCAGATGCCCACCTCGGCGTGGGTGGTGCCGTCCAGGCGAAGGCGGATCGGGGTGCCGGCCGCGTCGGTCTCGACCTGGACCAGGGGGTGGGTGGCATGGAGGCGGGTCATCGGTCCGCACCACCAGCGTTTTCGATACCGATCTCGACCAGCCGCGACTGCCGCTCGGGGAGCATGGCGGTCGGCCGGTCGGCCACCGCCCGCCACAGGCGGCCGGACCCGAACCGCGCGCTCACCCGCTCCAGCGACCAGCGCAGCTCCTCCCAGCGTCCTGCCTGGGGCTCGAAGGCGGGGAGCTGGCGGGCGGCGGGGTTGGTGAGGCGGTCCAGGGCGAGGGCTATGGCCGTGATCCGTGGCTCGTCGTCCGCGGCCACCGCCGTGCGGGACCGGACCTCGGCCTCCAGGCGGGCCAGCAGCAGGCGTGCGATCCAGTCCGGCTCGGTGGTCGGCTCGGGGAGGGCCAGGGTCACGGTGAGCGGTGTGGCCGCTTCCCGGTGAAGCGTCAGCGTGGCGCGGCCCGGAGCGAGGTGACGGCCGCGGAGCGGGTTGGTCAGGCTGGTGGCCGCGCGGCGCAGGGCGAGGGTGATCTCCGTCGTCCCCTCCGCCGGCGGCTCGAACCGGACGGTGGAGGCCAGCCGCTCCGGCCGGCGGCGCGGGACCAGCGGCCGCGAGTCCTCCCCCCGAGCCAGGGCCTGGAGCCGCTCCCCCGCTGCCCCGAACTGGGCGGCCACGGCCGACCGCGGCAGTCCCGCCAGCTGCCCCATGCTGGTCAGCCCGAACAGGCTGAACCGATCTCGCACGGCCTGATCCGCCGGCAGCAGGCCGATGGGCAGCTCCGCCAGCGCGGTGCGCCCCTCGCCGGGCGGGAGAATCAGGCAGGCGGCCCGGGCGGTGGCGTCGCCGGTCCGGGCTCGGGCCAGGCGGGCGGCCAGGGCCGCCAGCCAGCGGTTGTCGCCGATCCCCGCTTGCACCGTGTACACGTCGGCCAGGACCACCGCCCGGGCCGCGACCCGGCGCTCCGACCCGTGCATCGGCTCCAGGCCCGTCACATCGACCAGCGCCACGCCCACCTCCAGCGCTTCGATCCGCGGGGAGAGGTCATCCAGCCGGTCGAGCATGGCCTCCCAGCGGGCCGTGACCTCCAGTCCGCCCCCGTCGGCTCGGAGAGTCGGCCACACCAGCATCAGCACCCGCATCCACGGTCCTCCGACGACCCGCTGGGGTCAGGCGCTGAGGACGGCCAGCGCGGGGAGTGACTCGGCGGATTCGACCGTGGCGGACTCCGCAGCTGGCTGGGGGACGGCGAGGGCGGGCAGCAGGGGGTCGATGCGGCGACCCTCCCCGAACCACAGGTCGATCTCCGAGTGGCCGCCGGCCAGGGCCCAGCGATGGCGCGTCACGCTGGCCGCCACCCGCAGCCCGACCAGGTCCCGACCCACTGCCAGCCAGGCCTGACGCTCGAGGCGGACCCGGACCCCGGCCACCCGGCCGGCGGCCTCGCGCAGCGCGGTAGGAGCGAGGAGCAGGGCAGTGGCATCGGATCGGGACAGGAGCGTGACCAGCCGGTCAAACCGGGAGGGCGCGGGCCCGTCGAGATCCATCACCAGCAGGTCGATGAGGCGGGAACGGGCCAGCCAGGCGGCCAGCTCCAGGGCTTCAGCACCGTCGGCCGGACGGACCACGAGCAGCCACTCCAGGCGAACCCCGCGACGGGCGGCGAGGGCCGGATCGAAGGTGCCGGCCAGGTCGACCCAGGCCACTAGGCCCCCGGCCGCCTGGCTGGCGGCCACCGAGTCGAGGGCCAGCGAGGTGGCGCCGTGGCCGGGAGCGGCATCCAGAACGGCCAGTGCGCCCCGGGGCCAGCCGCCCGTGGCCAGCGCAGTGTCCAGCGCGGCGTGACCGGTGGGGACGGCGGGGATCGACGGCTCCCCGGGGAGCGGCGCCACGCCCCGTCGCAGGCCGCGCTCGCGGAGCGCAACGAGCACCTCGGGGAGCGGACGGGCAGCCGGTAGGGTCACATCGGTCAGTCTAATAGAACAGATGTTCTATTACAATCCCCCGCGTGGGGGTGTGCGGAAGGGGCCGTGCTATCCTGCCGGCGCCCCGTGGGGGCGCCCCGTGGGGATGTAGCTCAGCTGGGAGAGCACCGCGTTCGCATCGCGGGGGTCAGGGGTTCGAGTCCCCTCATCTCCACCATTCCATGGCGGATGCGGTATCGCGAACCGCCCTTGGGCTACTCACTCGCGGGCTCTCGGTCCTCGTAGAGAACGTTGACGATCGACCATCGGCCGTCGAGCTTGGCCAGGTGGAGATAATCGATGAAGGGCTCGGAGACGACCTTCGCGCTGGCGATGCTATCGGCTATGTCGAGCACCGTGATCTCGCACGTACGTGCGAACTGTGGACGAGGACCTTTCGCCGCGCTTCGCTCCATGTACTCAGCAGTTAGGTGATGCACGCCGGACGGCCTTCGGTCGGCGGTGTAGTCCAGTCCGCGCTTCGCGAGGTCCGGATGGAGCGCGCCACGCATCCGTTCGCCATCTCCCTCCAGCCACGACTCTAGATAGGCCCTCGCGACGCTTCGGATGGACTCCTCGTCGGTCTCTCGTGGCTGCATGGCTGCATTATCCCCCGTCGTCCAGCACCCTTCACCTCGCCGGTGTGGGTCACGGCTGCCCTACGACCGCTAACAGAGTCTCAGTTGATGGGGGCTTCGGCAGGCGATTGGGGCGGCTCAAGCATCCAAGGGACTCGTACGACGGATCGAGCCCGCCGGTTGGTTCGCATACTGTGAGGTACGCACCACCATCGCTCGCGCCACTGAACCGGCTAGGGCGGGCCGAGCTCCTCGACCAGGATCGCGGTCTCCACGCAGTTCGTTCCGAGCGCCTCGGACACCCGCCCGCGGATCCGGAGGGGATCATCCACCCGGGCGATCACGTGTCCGCGTCCATCCTCCAGCCTGAGGGGTGAGTCGCCGCGGACTTCCCACCCCTCGCCTCCAATCAGCTCGTACCGCTGGCCGTTCGATTCGATCCACGCACAACCCGTCTGGAATAGCGGGTCCACGTTGCCCCCGAAGGTCCCGTCGAGCTCGATCGCCGGGGCGAGCGACTCCTCGAGGACCCACGCCGATCCTCCGAAGCCGCCGGTCACGTTGGCGACCCGCAGCACCGGGCGCTCGACCTCGCCAGACTGGTCAAAGCCAATCCGAAGGGTCATCGTCCCACGGCCGAGAGAATCGGCGGGGATGTCGGGATTGAAGGGGACGTCGGCCCAGCGGCCGACGATCGTGAAGTCGCTCTGGAGGATCCCGGAAAACACGGTCGTCCAGGAGCTTCCCGGCTCCTCACCGGAGTACTGACTCATCCCCAGCCAATACAGGCAGGACCCTGTCTGGTGGAGGTCGTAGACGCCGAAGTCGTTGGACCGCCACACGCCGGTCAGCACAACGCCGGTGCCCGATGGGCCCAGGATATCGATCGGCCGGCATTCGGGGTCTTCCGCTTGGACCGATTCGCCCGGGGCCAGCGAAGGTGTTGGGTCCGCCAGGCCGCAGGCGGCGGCGAAGAAGGCCAGGATCCCGATGACAGCCAGCCGCCGATCACTCATCGGCGCATCTTACGGCTGGCCTCACGAATAACCCCCAACGTCCCTATCGCGCCCACCGATGGCCCCGCGTCAGTGCAGGATCTGGGATAGGAACTGCCGAGTCCTCTCGTGCGCCGGCTCGTCGAAGATCTGACGGGGCGGGCCCTCCTCCACGATCTTGCCCTCGTCGAAGAAGACCATCCTATTCGCGACCGCCCGCGCGAAGCCCATCTCGTGGGTGATGCAGAGCATCGTCATCCCGGACTCCGCGAGCTCCCGCATGGCGTCGAGCACCTCGCTGATCATCTCGGGGTCGAGCGCCGAGGTCGGCTCGTCGAAAAGCATGATCTTGGGCTGCATCGCCAGCGCCCGGGCGATCGCGACCCGCTGCTGCTGGCCGCCGGACAGCTGCGCCGGGAACTTATGCGCCTGCTCCGGGATGCCGACCCGGTTGAGGAGGTCCATTGCCGCTTGCTCGGCCCGCTCGCGAGTCCACTTACGCACCCGCATCGGCGCCAGGGTGATGTTCTGGAGTGCGGTCAGGTGCCATGGGCGACACGGCATTCAAATCGCGTCGATGCCGCCCATTCTAGTCCTGCAGGCAATCGCTTCTCAGTTCGGGAAGAGCGGGAATTCCCCTTCCTCGGTGACCTCGTCGGCCGGCGGTGCGCTGATGTCGAAGGATGCGTTGTAGTCGCTGAACGTGACGGTGAACCTCACTTGCTCGGTCTCCGCGGCCCCCTCACCCGCAAAGCTCGTAGACACCTCGCGCAGCCACAGGCCGCTGTAGTCGAACAGCACGTCCACGACCAGCGGCCCGGTGAACGTGGACTCCGGCACGAGGCTCGCGTATTCGCCCATGTCCGGCATCGCGCCGGGGTGCGCGGCCAGGGCTTCGGCGGAGATGTCGAGCCGGACGTGGTAGCACGTAGCGTCGCCGCAAGGCTCATCGGCCAGTGTTTCCGCCGAAACGCCTTCCGTGGCCAGGAACTCGGCAATCTTGTCGGCGATTTGTTCCGGGTTGAGCGTTGCCGTGGGCACCGGGCTTGGCTCGTGACCGCTCGAAACGGGCATGTGAATCCACTTGTTCCCGCTCAGCGAGCTGAGCAGGTACAGGTCCTCGCCGAGGACGATGGCCTCGCCACCGAGGCCGAGCAGGAAGGGCACGGCGAAGGTGACGTGCGCGGCTTCTCCTGACACGTCGATGTCACCTTCCACTGACACCCCATCGAGCGGCATGCTCGAGCCCGTCTCGGGATCGGTGACACTGCCATTGGCGGTCAGGGCCACGTGGAAGCTGTCGGCCTCCGAAGTCGCCTCGGCCCCGCGGGTCAGGATCTCGGCGGGATCGGTCAATGCCGCCCCGCCGGCGACGGCATACCAGACCACCGCTGTAAGGAAGACGACGACAAAGCCGATGACGGCGATGGGCAGCGCCCGCGAGCGCATAGACGTGATCACCCGGGCAGGATACGCGCGATCCGAGTTCGAGCCATGTATCCATGGTCCCGGCACCCGATGATGCCCGCCGTGCGCCCCGGCCGTATACTCCCCGCCGAACGCGTTGACGCGGGAGCAGTACGCGCGGCCTCGTCCGCAGCGAGCCGGGATGGTGGAAGCCGGCGATGGAGGCGGGCGGAACTCGCCCGCCGAGCAGCCGCAAGGCCGGGGCGGCGTCCGATATCACGCCATTGAGTGGACCGATCGTGGGGTTGTAGCTCAGCTGGGAGAGCACCTGCATGGCATGCAGGGGGTCGGGGGTTCGAGTCCCCCCAGCTCCACCACCATCGGTCAAGTCATGGTGGTACCGCGAGGCTGACCCCCTTCGTCCTGACGAAGCGGGGTCGCGTTTTTCAGCAACCGATGCGGACAGACCGATACGAACGGAGCCTCGGCGGTGACCACGTCCACTTCAACAAGCTCGGAGCGCACCGCGGCCGACGGCCGCCACTGGCTGCTGCGCCCGGCGCGGCCGGCTGACGCCGAGCCGCTGGCGCGCCTCTACGCCGCAGTCCGGGCCGAGGGACGTTGGCTGGTCACCCCGCCGACGGCCATCAACCCCCCGTCCGAGGCGTTCTTCATCGCGGAGCTGATCCGCGCCGACGAGGCCGCCGTGCTGGTGGCTGAGGCCGGCGGGGAGGTGGTGGGCAACGCCCTGGTGATGTCGGATCGGGACGTCAGCTCGCGCCACGTCGGCATCCTGTCGGTGACCGTGGCGGAGGGCTGGCGAGACGTCGGCCTGGGAACTGATCTGGTCGCCGCGACCCAGGCCTGGGTCCGCGAGCGGGGCCTGGCACGGCTGGCGCTAAGCGTCTTCCCCGACAACGCGCGGGCGATCGCGGTCTACACACGGGCCGGCTTCGTCCGCGAAGGGCTGCGCCGCCGGCAGTACCGCCAGGCGGACGGCACGTACCGCGATGAGCTGCTGATGGCCTGGTTCCCCGATAGAGGGGCGTCGGACCGGTGGCAGGCCCGCGAGGACGCGCCGTGAGCGGACGCGCGGCGAGCGGCCGCGCGGCGAGCGGCCGCTCCAAGGAGGTGGAACGCTTCGACCCGGCCACGTTCGAGGCGAAGTGGCGCGAGCGCTGGGAGCGCGACGAGCTGTACCGCGCCCGCGACGACGCCCCTGGGCCGTTCTACCTGTTGACCATGTACCCGTACACCAGCGGCGACGTGCACATCGGTCACTGGTACGCCTCGACCGGGCCCGACGTCGTGGCCCGCATGCACCGGATGCGGGGCGAGCACGTGATGTTGCCCATGGGCTTTGACTCGTTCGGGTTGCCCGCCGAGAACGCGGCCATCGACCGTGGCATTCATCCCGCGGACTGGACCAACGCCAACATCGACCGCATGCGGGCCCAGTTCCGGACGATGGGTGCAGCGTGGGACTGGTCGCGCGAGGTCATCGCCTCAGATCCAGCGTTCTACCGCTGGACCCAGTGGCTGTTCCTGCAGTTCTACCGCGCCGGCCTGGCGTACAAGGCCATGGCCCCGGTCGACTGGTGCCCCAAGGACCTGGTGGTCCTGGCCCGCGAGCAGGTGCTGGGCGCCGAGCGCGCCTGTTGGCGGTGCGGGACGCCGGTCGTCAAGCGCGACCTGGAGCAGTGGTTCCTCCGCATCACCCGCTACGCGGACGAGCTGCTCGATTTCTCTCAGCTGGATTGGCCCGAGCCGATCCTCCTGATGCAGACCAACTGGATCGGCCGATCCGAAGGCGCGGAGATCGACTTCCCGCTGGCTCCCAACGGAGCCGATACCGATGCCGTCGCGCCGATCCGGGTCTTCACCACCCGCCCGGACACCATCTTCGGCGCCACCTTCATGGTCCTCGCGCCCGAGCATCCACTGGTGACGCAGCTGACCACCGACGACCGGCGGGCCGAGGTGGAGGCGTATGTCGCAGCCGCGCGACGGGAGACCGAGATGGAGCGCTTGAGCGCGGAGCGGGAACGGGGCGGCATGTTCATCGGCTCCTACGCGCTCAATCCGTTGACCGAGGAGCGGATCCCGATCTGGATCGCCGACTACGTCCTGCCCGGCTACGGCACCGGGGCGATCATGGGCGTGCCCGCGCACGACGCACGCGACTTCGACTTCGCGCGCCGGTACGAGCTCCCCATCCGATACGTCGTGGCGCCCCGGGGGACCGAGCCGGCTCCAGATGCCGCGTTCGGGGCTCACACCGACGACGAGGTGCTCATCAACTCGGGGGCATTCACCGGGATGAGCGCGGCGGAGGGTATTCGGGCCATCACCGCCCATCTCGGCGACCGGGGGTTGGGCGGGCCGGCCGTGTCGTACAAGATCCGCGACTGGCTGGTGAGCCGGCAGCGGTACTGGGGCGCGCCCATCCCGATCGTGTACTGCGACGTCCATGGGCCGCAACCCGTGCCCGAGGCCGAGCTGCCGGTGCTCCTGCCCCGTGACGTGGACTTCGCCCCCACGGGGGTCTCGCCGCTCCAGTCGCACGCGGGGTTCCTCGCCGCCACCTGCCCGGTGGGCGGCGAGCCGGCGCGGCGCGAGACCGACACTATGGACACCTTCGTCGACTCATCGTGGTACTACCTGCGCTACTGCTCCCCGCAGTTCGAGTCAGGCCCGTGGGATCCGGAGGCCATGCGCCACTGGATGCCGGTCGACCTGTACACCGGCGGCGCGGAGCACGCGGTCCTGCACCTGCTGTACAGCCGCTTCTTCGTGAAAGCCCTGCGCGACATGGGGCATCTGGAGTTCGACGAACCGTTCGTGGCCCTCCGCAACCAGGGCCAGATCCTGGGCGCCGACCACCACCGGATGAGCAAGAGCCGCGGCAACGTCGTCAATCCCGACGACCTGGTGGCCCGATACGGCGCCGATACGGTCCGCCTGTTCCTGCTCTTCATCGGGCCCTGGGACCAGGGTGGGCCGTGGTCCCCGACCGGCATCGAAGGAGTGTCTCGCTTCCTGGCCCGGGTCTGGGCAGTGGCCCAGGCTCAGGTCATCGAATCGGTACCCATCGTGCCGGGCATACCAACCTTCAACCCGATGACCGGGGAGATCCCCGGCAGCGGTGGCACGTCCGCCGACCTGCTGCTGGCCGCTATCGAGGGGGGCAGCCGCGGGCTCCAGCGCGTGACCCACCAGACGATCGCGGCGGTCAGCGCGGACTACGCGGGCCTGCACTTCAACACGGCGGTCGCCAAGCTCATGGAATTGACCACGGCCATTGGCCGGGCTCGAGATGACGGGCTGGCTGGGACAGATGCCTACCGAGAGGCCGTGGACACGCTCCTCCTGTTGCTGGCGCCGGCGGCGCCGCACATGACTGAGGAGCTGTGGGAGCGTCGAGGGCGGCCGTACTCGATCCATCAGCAGCCCTGGCCGGTGGCCGACGAGGGCCTGGCGGCCGCGGATCTGATCGAGCTCCCCGTGCAGGTCGATGGCAAGCTACGCGACCGGCTGCTCGTGGCGCCCGACACCCCGGAGGCCGAAATCGAGCGGCTGGCGCTCGCATCGGCGCGGGTGCAGGCACATCTTGACGGGCGGGCGCCGGCCCGCGTGGTCCACATCCCGGGGCGTCTGGTGAACGTGGTCACCGCTCGGTAAAACCGAGGTAACCGGGCGCCGGTTAGCCTCCCGGCCTGCTTCCGAGGCCCGGCGTCAAGTGCCCAGGCGTCGGGTCCCGGACGCAGACCAATCCGCGCTCGCCTCCCATGCAGGAGGCGCATGACCCGATTCGACCTGGTGACCGTGGCCGCCGTGGCAGCCGCGGTGGTGCTGGCCGGAGCGGCGAGCCTCGCCCTGGTCGCCGGCGTCGCCCTGGCGCCGGCCGATCCGTCATTTCCGCCCGACCCGTGGACTACGCCCGCGCCGTCGATGGGGCACGAGGGAGAGCAGGGCGGGGAGCTGGTGGTCGACATCGAAGGCGGAGTCAACCTGCCCGGCATCCACAGGTTGCCCGCCGGGTCGCGGGTCGCGGACGCGCTGGCCGCGGCGGGTGGCTATGCCGAGAGCGCGGACCTGGCCGCGGCCGCGCGGAGCCTGAACCTGGCAGCCGCGGTGGTGGATGGGCAGCAGATTTACGTGCCCGTGCTCGGCGAGACCCCGGGGAGCGGCGGGGGTGCTGGCGGTGATGGGCAGGTGAACCTCAATCGGGCCAGCCAGTCCGAGCTGGAGGCCCTGCCGGGGATCGGACCTGTCACGGCGGAGCGGATCATCGCGGCGCGCACCGAGCGGCCGTTCGCGACGCTGGACGAACTGGTGACCCGCGAGGTGCTCACCGCGCGCCAGCTGGAGCAGATCGCCGACCTGGTGACAGTCCCCTAGCCGGCCGCGCGCATGGACCGGCGCGGTGCCTGGCTGCTGCCGGGCTTCGTGGCGGGGGTGATGGCCGGCATCGCGACCGCGGACGCCGGGTGGCTGGGCACGTCCGTGATGGCGGTCGTCATGGGTTGCGTCGTCGTGGGAGTTGGGCTGCGCCTCGTCGCTCGCCAAATGCTTGGGTCCGCGGTGCTCGTCGCCGCCGCGCTCCTGTTCGGGATGGCCCTGGGCGGCGTTCGAGGACTGGCGACCACACCGCCCGGCGGCCCCGGGAGCGTCGACGTACTTGCCGCCGACGGAACCTGGCGGGTCAGCGGAAGCGTTGCCGATGAGCCGACACCCCGGGGCGACGCGATCGACCTGGTGCTCGATGACCTGCGCCTGGCCGGCGGCCCCCTGGCGGGGCGGGTCCTCGTCCGCGTCCCGAGATCCGCAGCGGTGATCGCCGGCGATCGGGTCGCCGTCGAAGTCATCATCCGGCCGCCGAATCCGGCGGACGCCGAGGGAATGGCGTACCGCGAGCGGCTGCGGCGCCAGGGCATCGGGGCGCTGGGTCGCGCATTCGAGGTCGCCGTCATCGGGCATCGGTCCGATCCGCTGGCGGACAGCTTCGGCAGCGTCCGACGCTGGCTCCTGGACGGGCTGGTCACGACGGTGCCCGAACCCGAGGCCTCGCTGGGGGCTGGCATCCTGCTTGGCGTGCGGGCCGGGATCGATCCGGCCGTGCGGGACGCGTTCGCGGTGGCCGGGCTTTCCCACGTGGTGGCCATCAGCGGCTGGAACGTTGCGATCGTGGTCGTGCTCATCGGCGCACTGACGCGCCGCCTGCGCCGCCGAGCGGCGCCGGCGCTGCCCGCAGCGGTAGCCGTGCTGGCCGTCGCCGGCTACGTCGTCCTGGTGGGTGCCTCGCCGGCCGTGGTGCGGGCCGCGCTCATGGCCGGTGCCCTGCTCGTCAGCCGCCTGGGTGGGTCTCCCGCACACGCCGGCTCGGCGCTCATGGCGGCGGTGGTCGCCATGCTGGTCATCTCGCCGGCAGCCTTGTGGGACGTCGGATTCCAGCTCTCGGCCCTCGCCACCGGCGGGCTGATCGTGCTCGGCGGCACTCTCGAGCAACGGCTGGGACGATGGCCGGCCTGGATCCGGACGCCGGTGGCGCTCACGGTCGCGGCCCAGCTGGCCACGCTTCCCGTCCTGCTGGCCACGTTCGAACAGGTTTCCCTGGTCGCGCCGCTGGCCAACGTGGTGGTCGTCCCGCTGGTGCCCGCCGTCATGGCCGGCTCCGCCCTGGCCGCGGTGGTGGGCGGCCTCGCCGCGGCCGTGCCGCTCGCCGGGATAAGCGATGCGGCGGCCTGGTTTGCCGGTGGGGCGGCGTGGCTCCCGTTGCGCGCTCTCATCGCCGCCGGGACCGCGGCCGCTGAGCTGCCTCTGGCCGCTCTGCCGGTGACCGGGGGCCCGTGGCTCACCCTGGCCTGGTATCCGCTCCTGGGCCTCGCCGCCCGCCGCCTCTCGCGCCGCTCGGATCCGGGCCCGCCGATGGCGTCGCCGCTGGAGGTCGCCGGTCGCCCCGGCCTGCCCCAGGTGGCGCTTCCCGAGGCGGCGGCTTTCGCCACCGCCCTTACCTGGGTCGGCCGACCCCGACGCGCGGCGGCCGGCCTGGTGCTGGTCCTCACCGTGGCCACCGTCCTGACCTGGCCGGATGGCCGGCTGCACCTGACGGTGCTCGACATCGGCCAGGGCGACGCGATCCTGATCGAGACGCCGGATGGGAGCACCGCGCTCATCGACGCCGGCGTGGATCCGGACCTGACCCTGCGGCGGATCGGCCAGGCTCTTGCGTTCCACGAGCGGGAGATCGAGGTCGTGATCCTCACCCACCCGCACCAGGATCACCTGGGAGGGCTGGGCGAGGTCCTGCGCCGATACGAGGTAGGCCTCTTCGTGGACGGCGGGCGACCGCTCCACGGCGACCCGCATCACCACGTATTGGCCGCGGCCCAGCACGAGCCGGGCGCCCGCGTGACGGCGGCTGGCGCGGGTCAGGTCATCCCGCTCGGACGCGAGGCCGAGCTTGAGATCCTCTTTCCGACGGCCGACGACATCGCCCGGCCGCTGCCGGATGGCGACATCAACAACGCATCGGTCGTGGCCCTCCTACGCTATGGCCGATTCAGCGCACTGCTGACCGGGGACGCGGAAGCACCCATCGAGGCCCTGCTTGCCGATCGCGGCCTGCTGCGCCCGGTCGACGTGCTGAAGGTCGGCCATCACGGGTCCGACTCGGGGACGACCGAGGCCTTCCTGGCCGTCGTCCAGCCGTCGGTGGCCGTCATTTCGGCCGGCGTCGACAACCAATACGGTCACCCGCATCGGTCCACCCTCGAGAACCTGGAGCAGGTGCCCGAGTTGACGGTGTACCGCACCGACCGGGACGGCGATGTCGAAGTCGTGACCGATGGGCGGGCCTACTGGGTCGTCAGCCGTCGCGGCCAGACCGCCCCGACGCCGGCGCGAGGCGGTGAGACGGTCCGGACGGGTAGGATCGAGCCATGGCCGTGCCCGACCGCTCCGTTGCCCGCCAGCTGCTCGCCGCCGACAACCCACCCGATTGGCTGGTCGTCCATTCCGAGGGCGTTGCCCGGGTGGCAGCCGAAGCCGCGCGAATCCTGGCCCGCAACGGGGTGGCGGTCGACGCGCTCCTGGTGGAGGCGGCGGGCCGGCTGCACGACATCGACAAGATGGAGACGCGGGCCAACGGCCGCCACGGACTGGCGGGGGCCGAGCGCCTCACCGCCTTGGGATATCGGGACCTGGCCGACCCGGTCGCCTCCCATCCGGTCAGCTGCCTGCTCGACCCCGAGCGGTCTCCGCGCGGCTGGCCGGCCATCTGTGTCTCGGTGGCCGACCGCCGGGTTGGCCAATCCTTCATGACGATCGCCGACCGGTTGGCCGACATGGCGGCCCGCCACCCGGCGCATGCCAACCAGATCACCGCGGCGCACGGGCCGGCCGATGCCCTTGAGGCGAAACTGGCCAATGCGGCCGGGCTGAGCCGCGGGGCACTCGAAACGCAGCTTCGGGCCGCGTGGGCGAACGGCGACCGATGACCGGGTCGGTGCTCCTGGCCCACGGCGATGACGGCTACCTGATCGACCGGGCGGTGGCCGCCTTCACCGAACGGGTAGGCGCGACCGACCGGGTGGTGCTGACTCCCGACCACGCGCCGGACGAGGCACTGCTGGCGCGGGCCGCCCTGGAGGCGGCGAGCGTCGGGCTTTTCGGGGCCCACTGCGTGGTCCTGCGGCAGCCGCTCCGCGCCGTGGGGACATCGGGAAGCGCTGCCGATCGGCTGGTGGCTCTCGTCGAGCAGCTGCCCGATGGAGCGGCGCTGGCCCTGGCTGAGCTGCGTCCCTCCCGGGACGTGGGCCGTCCGCCGGCTCTCCTCAAGCGTCTCGAGACGGCCGTGCAGGCGGTTGGTGGTCGCGTGGAACCGTGCCTCGCCCCACGCCGCGACGAGCTACGGGGCTGGGTCACCCGCCATGCGGCCGAGCTGGAGATCGCCATCCGTCCGGCGGCCGCGGCAGCCCTGGCCCAACGAATCGGCGGGGTCTGGGAGAACGACGTCGAGCGCAGCGAGCAGACGCGAGTCGCTGACGGCGAGCTACGCAAGCTGGCGCTGGCCGCTGGAGAGCGACCGATCGAGGTGCCCGATGTCGAGTCCCTCGTGTCCGACACCCGGCCGCCATCGGTCAATGCGGTCGCCAACGCGGTCGAGCGGCGCGATCCGACCCGCGCGGCTGAAGCCCTGCATCGAGCACTGGCGGAGGGCGAGCCGGTGCTGCGAATCATGGCCGCTCTTGAAGCCCGGCTGGTGGACCTCACCGTCGCCCGCGACCTGCTGACCAGCGGTGCGGGTGCGGCGGAGATCACCAAGCGCCTGCGGCCCGGCAACCCGTCTGGCGCCGAGCGGGTGACGGCCGCCGCGCGACGCTACAACGGGGAGGAGCTGGAGGAAATGCTGCGGGGCCTGTTCGAGGCGGACCTGGCGATCAAGGCCAACACGGCGGAGCCGGAGGCGGCGGTCACGGCGTGGCTGGGTGAGTACATCCTGGGTGCGGTGAAGGGCGCGGCGGCGAAGAGCTAGCCGCCGGCGAAGAGCTAGCCGCCGGCGAGCTGACCAGAGAAGGGCTACGCGGCCCCGGCGCGCAGGACCCGGTCGCTCTCAATCGCGAACGTGCAGCGCGCGTTCGAGAGGCCCAGGATCCCGATCAGCTGGTGGTCGATGTACAGCTGCTTGCACGGCAGGCACAGGGCGCCGGGGAGGGCGAAGAACAACCGCTCCTCGACGCTCTCGTCGCGGAAGGACGTGTCGAACACCGAGGTCAACAGGCTCCCGCCGCAATAACGGCAGGTCTCGACCGCGGTCGTTTCGCGCTTCCGAGAGGTGCTCATGACGCCGAGGATGGGCGCGGCGGTGCACCACCTCAATAGGACCCCCGTACCCTGGGCTGGTACCCGGCCCGTACACCGAATCGCGCACCCGGGCCCAGCGACCGGTGCGCCGGAGCACCACCAACTGGTACTCGGGGCGTACTCCTGCCGATCAGACCAGCCGGACCACCGCCGGGGCCGCGCTCCACAGCTTTTCGAGCCCGTAGCGCTCGCGTTCGTCGGGCGTGAACAGGTGAACGATGACGCTGCCGTAGTCGAGGAGCACCCATCGCGCGCCGGCGCGCCCCTCGATTCCGAGCGGCCGGACCCCCTGCGCCCGCAGCTCCTCGGCCAGCGCGCCGGCCAGGGCCGTGACCTGGCGGTCGGAACGGCCGGTGCCGATGACGAAGAAGTCGGCCAGCGAGGTGAGCTCCCCGGTGCGCAGCATGACGACGTCGCTGGCCTTGTGGTCCGACACGATCTCCACGATCCGGTGCGCCAGCTGAGCCGGGTCGAGCTCCGGGTGGAGCGGGGTCACGTTCGGGGTCGGCTGCTGCAGGTCGGTTCTCCGAGTCCGAGTGGCTATGGCTGGTACAGGCGGCGCTCGAGGATCAAATCCTCGACGGCCCGCGGCACAAGGTAGCGGATGGCGCGGCCGGCCGCCACGCGGCGCCGGATCTCGGTCGCGCTGATGTCCAGCGCCGGCCCGCCCAGGAGGTGGATCCGGACGGCCGCCTTCCCGAAGCGGCGGGCCAGGTTGGCGCGAGGCGGCAGCGGCGTCCCGCTGCGCGGGCCGACGGCCCAGGACGCCAGCTCGAGGAGCCGATCCGGCTCGCGCCACGAGTCCACCTGGGCCAGGCTGTCGGCCGCCATGACCAGCACCAGCTCGACGTCCGGATGGCGCCGGCGCAGCTCGACCAGGGTGTCAACCGTGTAGGACGGCCCTTCCCGCTCGAGCTCGACCAGCGACACGTCCAGCCGCGGGTCATTGGCGATCGCGAGTCGGGTCATCAGGACCCGATCCGCCGCGTGGCTGATGGACCGTCCGCGCTTGTGGGGCGGGTGGGCTGCGGGGATCAGCAGAACCCGGGATAGGCCCAGCTCGTCGGCGGCCAGGGTCGCCAGCCACAGATGACCGACATGCGGAGGGTCGAATGTGCCCCCCAGGATGCCGACCCGTTCGGCCCCAGCCGCCACGGGCAGTCCAACCGGCACGAGCCTGGTTCGGGCTCGCGCCCGGGACTGACCGGCGGTCACCCTTCGTCGCCCCACTCGAGCTCGAGGCGGCCGATGCGCACCATGGTCCCGCTCCGTGCGCCGCGGCGTCGGAGCTCGGCGTCGATGCCCAGCCGTTCGAGGCGGCGCTGGAAGCGCTCCCGCGACTCCTCGTTGGCGAAATCCGTGCGCGCCGCGGTTCGTTCGATCGCCGCGCCCCGGACGCGGAGCCCATCCGGCTCGGCGACCACCTCCCAGCCGTCCGCGGCCGGGTCGAAGCGGTGGACGCGGCGCGCGGGCTCGGGCCCGATTTCGGCCTGGCGGCGGTCGGCTTCAACGAGCGCATCGGCCAGCGCGGCGCGCAGGGCATCCAGGCCGGTCCCGTCGTGGGCCGAAACCGCTATCGGGTCGTACCCGTCCTTGCGCAGGGCGGCGCCCACCGATCGCCAGCGAGCGCGGGCCTCGGGCAGGTCGTGCTTGGTGACCACCAGCCGCAGCGGCCGTTGAACGAGGGTCGGATCGTGGAGCCGAAGCTCGGCGAGCACGGCACGCCACTCTTCCGCCGGCTCGTCGGCAGCCCCGTTGACGACGCCCAGCAGGACCCGGCAGCGCTCCACGTGGCGCAGGAACTCGTGACCCAGGCCGTATCCCCGGTGCGCGCCTTCGATGAGCCCCGGGACGTCGGCGATGACCGCCGAGCGCTCGCCGTCGGGGCCCGACTCCACCGAGATCACGCCCAGATTCGGGGAAGTGGTAGTGAACGGGTAGGAGCCGACCTCGGGCCGGGCTGCGGTCAAGGCCGCCAACAGGGTCGACTTGCCGGCGTTGGGGGCACCGACCAGCCCGATCTCGGCGATGAGCTTCAGCTCGAGCTCTAGCCAGCCCTCCTCGCCAGGGTCGCCGCGCTCGTAGTGGCGGGGCGCCTGGTGAGTGGATGTTACGAAATGGACGTTTCCCCGACCGCCTCGGCCACCGCGGGCCACGACCAACCGGTCGCCAGCTGCGAGCACCTCCCCCAGCACGTCGCCGTCAGGGTCGCGGCGGACAACCGTCCCGGGCGGCACCCTGAGCACGGCATCGGTGCCGTCGCGGCCGTGCGCCCGCCGCCGCGCGCCACGCCCCCCGCTGGTGGCCTTCACGTGTGGGGAGTGACGGTAGGCACCGAGGGACGTGAGGCCGGCCTCCGCCGTCAGAATGACCGATCCCCCGCGCCCGCCGTCGCCGCCGTCGGGGCCGCCGCGCGGCACGTGTGCCTCGCGCCGCATGGACGGTGAGCCGTCGCCTCCCGAACCGGCGGTTACGTGGATGCGGACGCGATCCGCGAACATCGTGCCCCGATCATATGGAGCGAACGGGCCAGGGGCCGATCTCGTCTACAGGTAGCGGAGCGGGTTGACCTGGACGCCGTTGACGATGACCACGAAGTGGACGTGGGGTCCGGTGCAGATGCCGGTGCACCCCACGGTCGCGATCTGCTCACCCCGGATCACGCCCTGTCCCGCGCTGACCAGGACCGCACCGAGGTGGTTGTAGCCGGTCACGCGGCCATCGGAATGCTGAATGGTGACGACCAGGCCGCCACCGTTGTTCTGCCAGCCCGCGGAAACCACGGTGCCGGTATCGGCGGCGAGGACCGCCCCGCCGTAGGCGTGGGCGATGTCGACGGCCTGGTGACCGCCCCAGAAGTACTGCGACACATATCCGCCCGGCACGGGCCAGGTCAGCGAGCCGTCACCGTCCACGTAGCCCGTGGGACCGGCCCACGGCAGCGAGGTCCCCGCCGACCCCGACCGGACGGGAGGCGGCGCCGGCAGCGGGATGGCGGCCACCGGCTCGGGGGCCGGAGTGGAAAGGACGCGGGTGCCATCCGTGACATCCACGGCCTCCGCCCCGGTCGGCGGCTGAAGTTCGATGGTGATCTGCCCGTCCTGGACGGCCGCCATCTGCTCCGAGACGGCTCCGCGCGCCGGGACCACCACCCGAATCGTGGTCAAATCCGGGGTCAGCGCGCCTTGGGCGCTCAAGGCTCCCAGCGTGCCACTACCCACCACCAGCACCACCACCAGCAGGTGGAGGACGCCGCGGGCCAGGAACGCACGAATGGCGCGAATCCGGCGGCGCACCGGCCGGGTCGGTTCAACCAATAGCGCTGGCTCCTGCGCGTGTTCCCAATGAACAACTCGACGCCAGGGAGCGATCCTGGCGGACCGCAGGGGCATGGAGAACGGCGTCGTGCCGGCCGATCCTAGCAAGCGGATCAAAGGCGGGTCAACCCTTACGACGGTCCGGTGTCGAGCTGCAACGCCGGCGCCCCGAGATCGGAGAGGACGGCGTTGCCCACCTGCACCGTAATCCATGCCACCGCCCGGACTCCCGACGGCGGATCCGGCAGCCGAAGCTCGAGGTCCACCGACTCGCCCGGCGCCAGCGCCGGGACCTCGACATCAAGCGGCGCCAGTCGCGGTGGTCGGGCCAGATACGGTTCGGCCGTGGGAGCCCATCCGGCGAGCAGCTGCACGCCGACGGGCCATGGATCGGAGCCGGTGTTGGTGACGCGGATGCCCGCCCGTGCGAGGTCGCCCACGACCGTCGGCCAGTACATCGGTCCCTCACCGGGCTCAACCTCGGGCGGCAGCCCCGCCGAGCCACCCGGAGCCAGCAAGTCCAAGCGGACCGCGAGGAAACGATCCGCGAACCACGCGGTGAGCGCGTCGACCAGGGCCCCTGCGATCGCCTCCTGGGCGTCCCGGGTGGCCAACAGGTCGGCCTCGGCGGCCAGCGACATCGACCCGACCTCGGCCAGCACGCCCGGCATCAGGATGCCGCGCCGCGGCTCCCGCGGATCGCCGGTCTCGGTCGCCGGGGCGATGACGTAGTAGTTCACCGCGTCGATCCCGCGGTCCTGCCGGACGTAGGGGGCCACCCCACTCAGGGCCGTCACGACCTCCTCCTGGACCAGGGTCGCCAGGCGCTGGGAAAGGGGGACGCCCCACGGCGTCTCATCGGTCCAGAACGTCTCGGTGGCCGCAATCTCGAGCACGACCCCGTCCTGGGTCAAGGAGTTGATGTGAATGCTGAGCAGGACGTCAGCGCGCGCCAGGTTGACGAGGTCGATGTGAGCCGCCAGCTCGTCCCGGGTGCGGGTCCCCTCGGGAAACAGGGAGCCGAACCCGGCATACCCGTCGCCGTTGACGTCGCTGAACGCCTCGCCGTGGCAGCCGAGGTCGGGATACAGGTCGCCAGCCAGGGCCACGTCGGCCTGGCGGGTCATGACCACCGTGACGCCCTCCGCCTCCAGCTGGTCGCGAAGCGCCAACGAGATCGCCAGCGTCAATGCCTTCTCGGAGCGCTCCACCCGGTTGTCGTACGGATTCGGCACGCCCCAGTCCAGGCAACCCCCATGACCGGGATCGATGGCCACCACGATCGCCGCCGGGTTGGGGCCGTAGATGCGGCTGTCAGATCCCGGAGCCGGGACCACCCGGCCGAAGATGGTGCCGGGCTCCGGCACGGCCGAGGGACTCGCTGACGGCCCAGGCGCGGAAGCCGGTAGGCTCGCCGAACTTGGGGCGCAGGCCGCCAGGACCAGGACCAGGCCGGCAGCGAGGGTTGTGGATGCCCGGAGGTGGGAGTCCCGGAGGCCGCTAAGCGGCCTCATCGGCCCTCGGAAGCCTCGACGCTCTTGGAGAGGGAGACCAGGAACTCGGAGTTGTTCTTCGTCTTGCCCAAACGCTGCATGAGCAGCTCGATCCCCTCGTTGGGGCCGACCGCGCTCAGCATGCGGCGCATGGTCCAGATCATCTTCAGCGTGTTCTCGTCCAGGAGCAGCTCCTCGCGGCGGGTGCCGGAGCGCAGAACGTCGAGGGCCGGGAAGATCCGCTTCTCGCTCAGCTTGCGGTCGAGCACGAGCTCCATGTTGCCGGTCCCCTTGAACTCCTCGTAGATGACGTCGTCCATCCGCGAACCGGTGTCCACCAGGCAGGTGGCGATGACGGTCAGGCTGCCGCCGCCTTCGATGTTCCGCGCCGCACCGAAGAAGCGCTTGGGCGGGTACAGCGCCGCCGGGTCCACGCCACCCGACAGGGTCTTGCCCGATGCCGGCAGGGCCAGGTTGTAGGCACGGGCCAGGCGAGTGATCGAGTCGAGCAGGATAATCACGTCGCGCCCGGTCTCCACCTGCCGCTTGGCGATCTCCAGGGTCATCTCCGCCACACGGGTGTGGTTCTCGGTCGGCTCGTCGAAGGTGGAGGCGTAGATCTCGCCCTGCACCGAGCGCTGCATGTCGGTGACTTCCTCGGGCCGTTCGCCGATGAGGGCGACCATGAGCAGCGCGTCGGGATGGTTGTCGGTAATGCCGTGCGCAATGTTCTTGAGCACCGTCGTTTTGCCGGCCTTGGCAGGCGACAGGATCAGGCCGCGCTGGCCCTTGCCGATGGGGGCGATCAGGTTGATCAGCCGCTGGGTGAGGTTCTTCTGGTCGGTCTCCAGGTTGAACATCTCATCGGGGAAGACCGGCACCAGCGAGTCGAAGTTCGGCCGCCGGCGGGCGAGCTCGGGATCGATCTCGTTGACCGTGTCGACCCGCGCCAGGCCCCAGTACTTCTCCTGGTCCTTAGGGGCGCGGCTGAGCCCCACAACCCGGTCGCCGGTGCGCAGGCCGAAACGACGGACGATGCTCGATGACACGTAGATGTCATCCGGCGAGGGCATGACGCCGTGGCGGCGCAGGAAGGCAAAGCCTTCGTCCACGATCTCGAGGATGCCGGACACCTCGCCGGCCACGACCTCCTCGCGGTGCGTGGCCTGGGCCAGCGGTACCGCGTCAAGGAGCTTCAGCACCAGGTCCGAGTGCTCGAGGCCATCGGCTTCGATGCCGTATTCGGTGGCCAGCTCGCGGAGCTCGTCGACCGACTTCTCCTGCAGCTCCCCGAGGGTCAGGGCCGGCTCTTCGTCGGCGCCCTGCGGGTAGCCACCCGCATAGACCGATGCATAGCCGGGGCCGAAATCGCGCCGGCGCTGGAAGTTTCCGCGCGGTGCGCCGCCGTGGCGGCGTGGCCCCCCTCCGTCGGGTCGACGGCGCGGGCGTCCGCGTCGGGGCTGGCGGGATTCGTCATTCATGGGGAATAGGTCTCCGTCAAGGGGTACCGGGGCGCAAGGCGGGCCGAACGGCCGCTGCGGGCTCCGGGTGGGGTTGAGGTCGGCGTCCGGTCAGACCTTGCGGCTCCCGGCTCGGGTCGTAATGTTCGGCCCGCCGTAGCCACTCATCTCGCCGATCAGCTGCGCGCGGATCTGGCGCAGGACCGGCCGCCAATCGAGATGATCATACCCGAGTGAGGCAACCACCTCCTCGGCAGATGGTCCTAGCCCGGCGCGCCACATGGAGCGGAGGAGGTCGCCGGCGTCCGTCGCGCGCCACCAGGCGGGGCCGAACCGATCGCGGAGAGCGGTCGACAGGCTCCCTTCCAGCAGCCAGGCGCGAAGGTATTTCGCGGCATATAGGCCGTCATCCACGTCCGCCAGGTAATTGGCTTCGGGAGTGATGACCCCGGTCATCATGCCCAGCAGGCCGGCGTACTCGGCCCGGTGCACCGCCCACGCCCCGCCGCGATGGAGTCGCAGCTCGTACAACAGCTTGGCGGTGTAGCGGCGCAGGAAAAAGAGCTTGCGGAAGGCCTCGAAATCGAGCCAGCCGCCGATGCCGTCGGCCGGCATGCGCAGCTCATCCCCCAGCCAGTCGGGGTCGGCGACCAGGTACTGGAACAGGAACGCCCAGCCCTCGGTCACGCTCTCGTCGCCGACAAGGCGGTCCGCCGGGGCCAGCTTGGGATTGATGTGTGCGAAATGCTGGAGATGACCCATCTCGTGGAGCGCGCCACCGTAATCGTCGTGCCCGCCCCGGGGCTGGACGACGAGCCGCACGTCACCCGGCACCCGGATCGGGACGCAGAATGCCCGGGACGACTTGGCCGCCCGCGGCTCGAGGTCGAGCGTGATCCCGGGCTGGGTGCCGAGGTCAATGCCCAGCCGCGCCAGGGTTTCGACCAGGACCGGCATCAAGCGGGTCGACTCGAAGTGCTGGTCCCAGCCGCGGCCCCGCAGCAGGTGGGCGAGATCCGCAACGCTGGCATCTCCGCCCTCGATCTCGATCAGGGCCAGGTAGCGCCGTAGGGCGGCGTAGTAGATCGTCTCCGAATCGGTCAGGAAGGCTGCGGCGCCGGCGGCCACGGCATCCGGGTCCAGGCCGACCGCGTCGCGGATGAGGTCCACGTAATCGGCCGCGCCCAGGGCCTGAGCCTGGGCATGGAGGCGGGCCCAGCGCTCCTCGCGCATCGGGTTGATGGCCTCGACCGCCAGCCGGTAGCGCTCGTCGAGCGCGTTGCGCTCGCCTCGGTCGCTGATGTCCGCCACCCGGATCGGGACCTGGCGATACCCGATCCGCTCCCCGCGCCACATGACGGCCGCGGTGGTCTCGGCGACCGCGATGCGGTCCGAGATGTCCGCCACCGACTGCTCGAGATGGCCCTGGACCGCGAATCCGAGCAGGCGGTGGGCTCGGCGGGCCGACGCGTTCGTGCCCGCGGCCGCCTGGCGCAGCCCGTCGATCGCGTCCTCGGAGAACAGGCCCGCGTGCCGGCGGTAGACCGGCGCCATGTCAAGTTCGGCGCGGAACCCGGCCAGGTTGGCGTACTGGGCCTCGCCCTGTTCGGCCGAGAAGGCCTCGACCTCGTCTTCATAGGCGGCCTGGTCGAACGCGCCGGTGGCCCGGCGTCGGGTCGTGCCGCGCCGCGGAGCGGTACGGGTCACCGATCCGGTCAGGTCTCGCCGGTGCTGGCCCCGGCCGCGGCGCGGGTCTTGCGCGGACCTCGTCGCTGTCCCTTGGCCGGGCCTGATGCCTCGACGCCCACCTCGGTCGCTGCGGTCGGCAGCCCGAGGCGAGCGGCCGCGGCGCCCACGAAGTCACGGAACAGCGGATGGGGGCGGTTGGGTCGGCTCTTGAGCTCGGGATGGGCCTGGGTGGCGACGAACCACGGGTGGTCGCGGAGCTCGATGAACTCCACCAGCCGTTCATCGGGGCTCACGCCGCTCCATCGCATGCCCGCCTCGCCCAGCCGCTCGCGGTACGCATTGTTGACCTCGAAGCGGTGCCGATGACGCTCGTACACCACCTCGGCGCCGTACGTGTCGCGCACCCGGGAGTTCTCCTCCAGCCGGGCCGGGTAGAGGCCCAGGCGCATGGTCCCGCCCTTCTCGGTCACATCGGCCTGGTCGGGCATGAGGTCGATCACTGGATGCTCGGTGAAGACATTGAACTCGCTGCTGTTGGCGTCCTCGGTCCCCAGCGCCATGCGGGCAAACTCGATGACCGCGCACTGGAGGCCCAGACACAGGCCGAGGAACGGAACCTGCTGCTCGCGGGCCCAGCGGATGGCGCGGATCATGCCTTCCACGCCGCGGTAGCCGAACCCACCCGGGACCAGCACGCCGGCCACGCCCTCCAGCTCACGGGCCACCTCGTCGGGCTCGATCCGCTCGAAGTGCTCGGCGCCGATCCAGCGCACTTTGACGTCGACCCGGTGGTGGAGCCCCGCGTGCTTCAGCGCCTCGCTGACGCTGATGTAGGCATCGGGCAGCTCGGTGTACTTGCCGACGATGGCAATCTCGACTTCGGGCCGGGGAGCTCGGATGCGCGCCACCAGCTCCTGCCAGTCGGACAGGTCCGGCTCGGTGGTGGGAAGGTCGAGCTCATGGGTAATGAGCTTGCCGAGACCGGCCCGTTCGAGCAGGAGCGGGACCTCGTAGATGCTGCGCGCGGTCCGGAGCGGGATGACGGCATGGACGTCAACATCGGTGAACAGGCTGACCTTGTCCAGGATGTCGTCCTCGATCGGCTCGTCGCTGCGCAGGACGATGACGTCGGGTTGGATCCCGATCCCCCGCAGCTCCTTCACCGAGTGCTGGGTGGGCTTGGTCTTGACCTCACCGGTGGCGCCGATCTGCGGCAGCCAGGTGACGTGGACATACAGGACGTTGCGCCGGCCGACGTCCTTGCGCATCTGACGAATGGCTTCCAGGAACGGCAGTGACTCGATATCGCCGACCGTGCCCCCGACCTCGACCACGACCACCCCGTGCGAGGCGATGCCGCTGGTGGCCACGCTGCCGGTCCCTTCCCGGGCGACCCGCGCGATGCGTTCCTTGATCTCGTTCGTGATGTGGGGGATGACCTGCACCGTTCCGCCCAGGTAGTCGCCCCGTCGCTCCTTGGCGATGACCGACTGGTACACGCGGCCCGTGGTGACGTTGCTGGCCTGGGACAGGTTCTCGTCGATGAACCGCTCGTAGTGACCCAGGTCGAGATCGGTCTCCGCCCCGTCATCGGTCACGAAGACCTCGCCGTGCTGGTACGGCGACATGGTGCCGGGGT